>CAJPPE010000020.1 GCA_905372345.1 uncultured Treponema sp.
GTAAATAAATTTATCTATACCCATATTTAATACTCCCCAATATAATACCATTTTTAAGATATTTTTTCTACTGTCAGATTTTTTTACTCTCAAGTTAAAATGATACCCTACTTTAATTTATCCCTGCTTTGCAGTATAATTGCATCCGTTCTAAACATTTATGGAGGTTTTTGTGGATATTTTAGATAAACTAAGGGGCGGCGTCATTATGGACGTAACCAACCCCGAGCAGGCAAAGATTGCAGAAAATGCAGGAGCCGTTGCAGTCATGGCTCTCGAAAGAATTCCGGCCGATATAAGGGCAGCCGGAGGGGTCTCAAGAATGAGCGATCCTAAGATGATTAAAGAAATCATAAAGGCCGTAAAAATTCCCGTTATGGCAAAGGTCAGAATCGGTCACTTTGTAGAGGCTTCAATTTTGGAAGCTATCGGTATCGATTTTATTGATGAATCCGAAGTTCTATCTCCGGCAGACGAGGTTTACCATGTAGATAAAAATAAATTCAAGGTACCCTTTGTATGCGGAGCCCGAAATTTGGGAGAAGCATTAAGAAGAATCCAAGAAGGTGCAAAGATGATACGCACAAAGGGTGAGGCTGGAACCGGAGATGTAATTCAGGCTGTAAAACACATGCGCCAAATCCAAAGTGAAATGAGGCAGCTGACATGCCTTCGCGAAGATGAACTCTATGTTGCTGCAAAGAATTTTCAAGTACCTTATGCCCTTGTAGAATATGTACATAAGCACGGGAAACTCCCCGTTCCGAACTTTTCGGCAGGAGGAGTTGCAACCCCCGCAGACGCAGCCTTGATGGTTCACCTAGGTGCTGACGGCGTTTTTGTCGGAAGCGGTATTTTTAAATCGGGCGATCCTGCAAAAAGAGCAGCCGCCATCGTAAAGGCCGTAAAAAATTACGATAATCCTGCAATCTTAGCAGAGGTTTCAGAAAACCTCGGCCCTGCCATGGTTGGAATCAACGAAGAAGAAATAAAAGTTATAATGAGCGAAAGAGGAGTCTAAGCTGCTTTTACAAAAAAGAGGTGTTTTAACGAGCTTCTAAACTCATTAAAACACCTCTTTTCATTCTATACCTATCTTTATAAAATGCGGACTCCTGCTGCACTTTTAAATTCAAAGAATTCGGGACTGACTCCTGTTTTTTCAAAATACCTTTTATGTACCTCAAGATAAAATTCGTCAAGAGCATCTTTTTTTACCAAGGCCAGAATATAGCAGCCTTCGGTATTTCCGACTAACTTTGCTCCTCGGCATCCTCTTTGAATAATGGCAGTTTCAAAAAGAACATTTTGTTCGGTACTCATAAGCTCAAAATCATCCCTCATCGAAATATGGGATTCACAAAGGAGCTTTCCCAAAAGATCCATATCTCCTTTCTCTAAAGCCATTACCGCCTTAGAAGCTCTTGCGTTTTCGGTAATGCAGTGCTTTACCCTCCGCATAATTGTCTTATCCAAAAAACTAGGCTGATAGTATGTATAATCAGCTTCGGTTATTTCGCAAAGATGATCCAAGTCTAATTTGTTTTGTAAAATACGCAAGCCCTCTTCACACTCCATGTAGCGGATATTGGAAGAAGCCCTATAAGCTTCACTATTTGAGCGGGTACCTATTATTACTATTCCATATTCTCCCAAATTTAAAGGCAGACTTAAAAAAGAAAGATCCCTAGAGTCAAACAAATTAAGATCATCTTGTTTTGCCGAAAAAGAAGATATTTGATTTGACAGCCCTCTCTTTGTGTTTAAGATTTCATGTTCGGCTTCCAAGCACAGCGAGGCTATAGCTTTAAAGTTCTCTTTAAGTTTAAATATAGATAAAAGCCCGGTACAAAAGCCCGCTTCAAAGGCCGGTAAGGAGGTCTGCCCTGTTTTAAAGCGTAACTTATCGAAGACCATTATATCAAAACCGCTTAAAGGATTTTCAAAATGCTTATTAATTTTTTGTGCCGTTAAAAGAATAATATTGAATATGGAGCTTGCAAAACCTTCTTTCCTGCTGTCCAGATTTTGATTTTTTCCGGCTTGTCCGCTTATAAGGCCTTCAAATTTTTTATTTAAAACCAAATCCGTCAAAGAAATTTTATCCGAGCTGTTTTTTCTAATAAAAAAATAAATAGACTTATCGCAGCATAAATTTAAAACATTTCCGCCGTTATAATCCAGCTCTTCGCCCATGAGGGTCAAACTAAGAGGAGAGGCTATTAAAATTCCTTCTTCCGGCGAAGCGTCATAAACCTCATCAAAAAGTTTTTTAAGTTCAACTTTTAATTCGGCTTCGTCCATGTTTTCCAAATTCTTTATATCCGCATTAAAGTTCATACAACACCTCTATTCATTATCGGCAGGCAGCTTATTAAAACAAAAGCCATTGTCTTTTTTTTAAAAAAATATTATTCTCATCTCATGGCAAACCCCAAACTTTTTAGAACAATCGACAGGGCTGTTTTTGATTATAAGATGATAGAAGAAGGAGACCGAATTTTACTTGCGGCTTCAGGCGGAAAGGATTCTACGGCCTTAGCCGAGTATTTTTCGATGCGCTTAAAACGCCCCTCGCCTAGATTTCAAGTTCATGCTATGCACATTGCAACCGACGTAGCTCCGCCCCTTTCTTCTGATTTAATAAAAATGTTTGAAAACTGGAACATTCCGCTCACAATAAAAACCGTTTCCGTCTTGGGAAGATTAAAACCTAATGAAAAGATGAATTGCTGGTGGTGCTCAACTCAAAGGCGCACCGAGCTAAATAAATTTGCCATGGAGGAGGGCTTTAATAAGATAGCCTTAGGTCATCACTTGGATGATATTTTGGAAACCCTTTTGATGAATTCCTTAGAAAAGGGAATATTGTCTACAATGCCCCCTGTCTTAAAATTCGAAAAATATCCCGTTACGATGATAAGGCCGCTCTGCCTTGCAGACCTCCCCATGATTATCCGCCATTCAGAGCAGGCCGGTTATATATGTTCTACCTGCACCTGCAACTTTCAACAAAACTCCGCCCGCAAAACAGCCCGCTCAAGACTCGACCGCCTGACAGGCGACTCCTACAAGCTCAAGATAAACCTTTTTAATTCTCTAAAGAATATCTTGCCTGAATATCTGCCGTGAACCTTACCTTATATCTTCTCTTAATAGAGGCATACTCATACAGCGGGGGCCGCCGCGGCCGCGGGAAAGTTCACCGCAGGGCATTTCGAGGACTTTTAAGCCCTTTTTGTTTAAGATTTCGTTTGTAACATCGTTTCTTTCATAAACGACTATTGTGCCCGGGCTTATGCAGAGGGTATTGGAACCGTCATTCCACTGTTCGCGTTCGGCTGCAATCTTGTCGCCTCCGGCACATTGGATGAGCTCAATCTTTCCGACTCCCGTATATTTTTCAAGAACCTTTTCTAAGGTAGAATCAATCTGCTTTACGTTGAGTTCTCCCTTTTTGGCACCTTGGGTAATTTCAAAGACTCTTAAAGGCCCTAGAATTCCGGGGTGAATAGTAAACTTGTCAAAGTCTATTTGAGTAAAGACCGTATCCAAGTGCATAAAGGCCCTGATAGCAGGAATTTGAAAAGCTAAGATCGTTTTTATAGGGGAATCCGAGTTATAAAAGATATTATTTGCTATAGAATCGATGGCGTTGGCGGATGTCCTCTGTGAAAGCCCTATCGCCAAAACATCTTTACCGATATTTAAGATGTCTCCGCCTTCAATACTGGGAGCATCATAGCGGTTGTAGAATCTGTTTACCTTTCCGGCATATTCGGGATGATGCTCAAAGATGTATTCTCCGTAAATAGTTTCACGGCATCTTGTTACCGAGTACATTTTATTTAAGCTGACCCCGTTCCCTATACAAGCAAAGGGGTCGCGGGTAAAGTAGAGGTTGGGCATAGGGTTTATTATCATAGAGCCAGAATCCAAAACATAGTGCGAAAGCGAATGTGTATTCTTAAATGGTATCTCGTTTGCGTTTACGCCTTCCATTGTTTTTAGGATAAGTTCTTTCGGATCCTTGATTGCATTAAGAAAATCATAGATCATTTTTTGATAATATTCGGAATAGATGTCAGCTTCGTTAATATACTGCTTTATAAATTTTTCGCGGATTTCCGCACTTTGAGAAACAGCCTCAGCCGCCAAGTCTTCAAGATATACAACTTCCACTCCGTTTTTAGACAGAATATCGGCAAAAGCATCGTGTTCTTTTTGGGCTACCTTCAAAAACGGAATATCATCAAACAATAGTTCATCAAGTTTATCGGGGGTAAGATTTAAAAGTTCCTTTCCGGGACGGTGCAGTAGCACTTTTTTTAATTTTCCTATTTCACTTGTAACATTTATGACAGCCATGCAATTCTCCTAAGTTTAATAATCTTGATGATTGTACAGAATAAGAACAAAGAATTCAATAGGGAGGATTTCTCGTATTGACAAAAAGCGTTTAGTATGTAAACTATTATCCATGATAACACCCTTAGATGATATCCGAAAAAGGATAAAAAAAATTTATGTTCACCCTAACACGGTCAAAATAGCTTCTCTTATAATTCTTGGGATGCTTATGCTCCTGCCATTTTGTATGACCAAGATGGACTTGTTTAACCCTGCTCAGAAAGCGATAAAACTATACCCCATGACGGTATTGTTTTCAGGTTTTGTACAAAGAAGCTTAAGCTTTTTTTTCGCAAGCTGCCTCGCGTTGTTTTTATTGCCTATAGCATTTATGATCATCTTTATATCTATTTTTCAAAGAAAAATATCCTCAAAGATTGTTTATTTTTCGGTCTTAGTGCCTATAAGCCTTTATCTTGCCGCATCGGTTTCGGGTATGAATTTATTTGCGAATACTCCCAGATGGTTCTATGCTATAAGCCCTTTCACATATTTTGCCTTTTTTACAGCCCTTGTGTTTCACGGCTTCTTGATAACACACGGTATAATTTCCATAAAAAGACAAAATGAATCATATATGGAATATAAGCGGCTATTAGAAGAAAAAGAAGTGCAAGAAGAAAATGTAAGAAAACGAATAGCCGAAAAATTAAAAAAACAAAAAGAAAAATCAAAAACCGTTTATGCAAAAACTGCAAATGAGGGAAATTTTTCCATAGAAAAAATGTCAAAACAATCCCTAAACAAATTAAAAACCAAAAAGAGACGAACTCATATAAAAACAAAAATTACGATAGTTATTCTTTTTACCATATTGGTAATTCTTTCAACATTTATTTACACGGATTTAAGAAACTATAACATGCTGCTTACCCAAAATGTTAACACAACGGGAAAAAATCAGGCCGAGCAAGTTGCCGCTATATACAGTTTTTCGGACGGTTTACACGCTAAAATAAATGCCTTCCTTGAAGGGATAAAAAAGACCAATACCTCTTCACCTTTCCCCTTCCAAAGGGTTGATATAATAACTACAAACAGTAAACAGCCCATTTTTCTTGAAGAAATCGATGAGTCTTCCAAGCTGCCTGCTTTTGATGTGTTTTCTTATACCACAGCTGCAGGTCGTGTAAGGCTAATCCCGGATGAAGAAAAAATCATAACCCCTGTGGAGGCGATACTTTATATAAAACATTTTAAAAATAAAGCTACGGTCAGTACACCTATTTACAACACCGAAAAGGGGACTTGCATTTATATCTATCCTGTAACCTTTACCCGTAAGGAAGGCCAGAGACTGGTGGGCTTCTCCGTTGTTACATATCTTAAAGAAATTCTAGATCGCCCATATTTTCAGGCAAAAGTGTTTGTGTTTTCCATTTCTGCTGTATTTTTCTATGCCTCAATAATAATTGCTCTTTTTCTAGCAGACTTTATTGCAAATCCGGTTATTTTCTTATGCGGGAATATACGCAAAACGGCAAATATTTTAAGCCGAATGATTTCAAGTAGTGCAGCAGTCGAAGCTGATCGGCTTATTTTTGAAGAGAATATTAAAACCCATGATGAAATAAAAACTCTTTCAAGAGAGCTAAAAAACATCATCTCGCTTATTCGCGGAATTTTACCCTATGTGTCTTTTCATACCATTCAAAATGCAGAAAAAAATCTTTCAAGCAAAAGCAGCACAAGAGAACTCTGTTTCCTATTTACTGATGTACGAGGCTTTACAACTATGTGTGAAAATATGCAGCCACGCGAAGTCATCAGTATTTTAAACCACTATCTAGATATTGAAACAAAGATAATCTTCGAGAATGGCGGAGATGTTGATAAATATGTCGGCGATGAAATTATGGCTTTCTTCTCAGGACCTAAAAAAGAAATTAATGCATGTAAGGCCGCAATGGAAATTCGCAAGGCGATGAGGCGAGAACAAAAGGCGGCTTTAAAAGAAGGCTCTGCTTTAGTTTCAATAGGAATAGGTATTAATTCGGGCCCCGTAGTATTCGGTCCCGTCGGCTCCAAAACCCGCAAAGATTTTACATCGATAGGCGATACCGTAAACCTTGCAGCCCGCCTTGAAGGAGCAAACAAAGAATACGGTTCAAAGTCGATTATATCGGAAGAAGTTTATAAAAATTTAAGCAAAGATTTTATTTGCAGAGAACTCGACTTTGTTGCAGTTAAGGGAAAAACGGAAGCTGTCCGTATTTATGAAATCCTTCAACCAACCGAAAAACTTACAACCGAAAAACTTTATGATATAAAAAAATTATTTGAAGCAGGGCTCGCCTATTACAGAAAAAGAAAATGGAAGCAGGCCGAAAAGTATTTTGCGGAATGTGCACAAAAATACAATGATACCCCCTCTAAGGTTTTTTTAAGAAGAGTTGCCCATTATCAAATTTCTCCGCCGAAACCAAAATGGAGCGGTGTTTTTGTAATGAACGTAAAATAAAATCGACTCAATTTAAACCGAAAAGGAGTTTTTATGGAATTTAAACAACTTGAAATATTTATCAAACTTGTAGAAAATTTAAGTTTTTCCACTACGGCAAGTGAGCTGAACATATCGCAGCCTACAGTCAGCCTTACCTTAAAGCAGCTTGAAGAAGAGCTCGACACCCCCCTCTTTTTGCGTTCTACAAGAGAGCTAAAATTAACCGAAGCGGGAAATAAACTTTACGGTGAAGCAAAAAACATTCTCGCTGAAAGGGATAAACTGATAGAAAAATTTATTCATCCTGAAAGGAAGGTTATAACTATTGGAGCATCGACAATTCCTGCAGGGTATATTCTTCCTTCTATAGTGAGGGAGTTTAAAAAGAAGCATCCCGACATTTATATAAAGGTTGAAGAAAAAAACAGCCTTGAAACAATAAAAAAGGTTTCGCTGAATACCGTAGATATAGGCATTGTCGGAATGAAAATAGAAGATGAAAACTGCGAGTTTCTTCCTATTTATAAAGATGAATTCGTATTTATAACTGCAAATAATGCCTATTACCAAAAGCTAAAAAAATCAAATCCCAACTTAAAACGTATTGCCGAAGAACCCTTTATTATCCGTGAAGCCGGCTCGGCCGTCAAACAAAATATGGAGCTGATTTTAAAATCTCAAAAGATAGATTTAGATGCGATAAATATAAGCGCGTCGATAAATGATACTGAGGTCATCAAGCAATTAACCGCAGAGGGACTGGGTACATCTTTTATATCAAGAATAGCAGTTGAAGACATGGTAAAAAGTAAAAAACTGATAGCCTTTGAGTTAGGAGATGTCCCCCACCAATACCGCAATATCTATCTGGTATGGAATAAAAAAATAAACTACGCAAGCCATATCAAAGACTTCTTAAACTGCACGGAATGTTTTAAGGTATGAGAAGCAATTTAAAAAAAACATTTGACAGTAAAAGGGCTGTCTAAAAGCGATAGCAACCCAACTTTTTAGACGGCCCTTTCAGATATTTTTACTTATACGTTTTTTAAATATTCGGCAACGAGCAAGCCACATTCCAGCTGTATGGATACCAGCTTTTTGATTGGAACAACACTATACTTAATATTGGCTTCCAATTCGTCGCTTAATACCTGGAGTTTCTTTTCCGCTGCATTAAATTCATTAGATAAAGCTTTTTCTTTTTCTTTATTTTCCTCCTTTGCTTTTTTCATTTTAAAAAGTTCTGTTTCATTGGCTCTTGTTAAAAGACCGAAAGACAGCATCTTATAAAATTTTTTAATCCATTCATTGTCAAATTTTTCTGCAACCGTAGCATTCTTTTTACTGTAATTTTCATCTTCGTAAGTCATCTTAACGGCAGCATCATAATCATCCTGTCTTCCGGTAAAAGCATCCAAGGCAAGCAAAAACGGATTATTTTTTGCCATATACTTTCTTGTCTTTTTTAAAGAATCCAAAATGAACGCTTCGCTTTTTCTGTTTTCCTCTAAAGATTTTCTCACTATCTCACCTCGGTTTTCTCCGCTGTCCGATAGGTCAATAATCTTTTCGCTATAAAAATACGGAAGTTCAGTCAACATTGTAAAAGATTTATATTTTTCTCCGGCATAGTCTGCGCTGCATGTCCCGACACCGATTGCTTTCGGAATATCTTTTACACCGTATTTTTCCAAGTAATCGTAATTATCGCGAATACCGAGTTCTTTATAAATTGCAGGAGCAAAGGCCTTGCAGTATGGAGCTTCAGGTTCTCCCAAATTCAGCGGTACATTTTGTTTTTTTGCCGCTTCTTTTAAGCCGGCATATACTTTCGGAATATCGCGCGATAAATACCAGTAGACCCCGCCAAATCCTGCGTTATGAAGCGAATAAATGAATCGGGGTTTAATTTTATCGATTAGATGCATCATTGCAACAGTTTCAGGAATGGAATCGGTAAATTTCAATTCCTTGTATTCTATCGGGAATGTCCAATCCACTTGCTGATGTCCTGCAGGCCTAAAAAAATTTCTTGCGTAGTTATAAAGCGTAAATGGCCCCTTAAACCAGCCTTCATTCAGTCTGGTCCCATCAGAATCCCAAGCTTTTACAATATACCACGTGTAATCCAGTTCATCTCGGAGCTTTTTATTTTCAGCCAATTCTTTTGTAAAATAATCCAGCATCATAGTACCTATAGGTTCATTCGGATGAGGAAGACCAAAAACAAGGGCATTTTGCCTTCCTTTTCCTATTTTTAACCCTATAATTTTATCGCCGTCTCTGGTCGTCCCGAATTCGAACTCTTCCACTATGTCGGGATATTGTTTTGCAAGGGCCTTACTTGCCGAATTCATTTCATCGACGGTCATAAACTCTTTATAATCGGGTACCCTGTTGATAACATCTTCAAATATTTTATTCACTTTATTACCCTTCCCTGTTATTTCACTTTTTCAGTAAATGTATATTCTTGCCAACCCCATTTTCCTGTTCCGTCTATAGGTAAATTTTTAAAATTTACTGAATTTGCATCGTAGGATGCAAACCCTACTATAGGAATAAAAGGTAAATCTTCGGCTAAAATTTTTTGGGCTTCTTTATAAATTGCAGCTCGTTCTTCTTTATTACCTACAGTCAAGCCTTTTTTACATAGCTCATCAAACTTTATATTGGAATACCCGCTCCAATTATTGGACTCACCTGTTCCATATCTGGAATAAAGAGCTGCAGGATCAGGCCCCATAAAACCACCTTGAAGTTCCATTATAAAATCTTTATTTGTTCCAACCTTGTCCGCCCATGCATTAAATTCTGAAACATTTACTTTTAATTCAATGCCGGCTTTTGCAAGTGTCGCCTGCATTAATTTTGCTGCATCGGGATATCCTCCGCCCTCAAAAACTTCTATTTGTAAGCCGCGTACAAAAAATCCGTCTTTATCAGCCTTGTATCCTGCATCCTGCAAAATTTTTCTTGCAACATCAATATTAAACTGAGGAGATACATTTTCCGTATTGCTTACCCATTTTATAAATTCAGGATACATAGCATATTCGGGCTTTTGTACTCCATCAAAAATTTTATCGGAAATCTCTTTTTTGTTTATTGCACTTGCAATTGCTTTTCTTAAATGTACATCCTTAACTTTTTCATTCCTCATATTGAAGATAATGCGCATCGGTGACGGATATTCATTAAATACCAGTCTAAGCTGAGGATTTGCTAAAAGTTCCCTATTGTTTGCAGCAGGCACATTTTCCAATACGTCTATTTCTCCGTTTACGAGTGCTTGTACAGCCGTAGCATTATCAGGAATCATCGTAAAAATCACATTGTCTAATTTCGGAGCTCCCATAAAATAATTTTTGTTTGCTTCAAGCGTTACCGATTCGTCCTGTTTAAACTTTAAAAGCTTAAAAGGTCCCGAGCCTATAGGCATTTCTTTAGATGCAATATTATCTTCCCATTCCTGTCCATTATCAAAAATATGTTTCGGGAGAACAAATGATGCATACCAGCCGAGGTTTGCCACAAGCGATACGTCCGGGTATTTTAATTTAAACACGACCGTCTTACTATCTTTTACAACTATTTCGTCAATGATTTGAAGCCGCGAATACAACAAATATGTATTTTTCTTTGCAATATAATCAAAAGTATATTTTACATCGTCGGCCGTTACCGGTTTTCCGTCATGCCATTCCGCCGTGTGAAGATAAAACGTTATTTCTTTTCCATCGGGTGAAATATCCCATGACTCGGCTAAATCCGGTATAATATTTTTTGATGCATCCAATTTAACCAACCGGTTAAATATATTTTGGAAAATCGGATACCCGTTGTCATCGGGCAGGCTGTCCGGATTCCAACTCATCGGATCTCCGCCGGCTCTTACAATGAGGGTAGTTTTTTCCGTTGTTTTTCCACCGGTTCCCATTTCTGCCTCATTCTTACTGCATGAAATTACCAATACAGTAACCGTCAAGACCGCTGCCGTAAGCAGCATTGCAATTCTTTTTTTCATTTTCTCTTCTCCTATTATTTATAATTTATGACAAGCAGCACTGTGCCCTTCATGCAATTTTTTAGTGTCCGGATAAGAACCGAAACATTCATCCGTCGCCATAAAACACCTCGGTGCAAAATAACACATATCTTTTGGGTCAATCGGAGTTGGCGGCTCTCCTTGTATAAAAATTTTTTCGGTTTTTTCCGTAGGGTCGGACGAACCGCAGTTTGATATTAAAACTTTTGTATACGGATGTTTGGGATTTTTGATTATATCATCAGCATCTCCATATTCTACAATACGCCCTAAGTACATAACAGCAATTTTATCCGAAATATACCGTGTTAAACTTATATCATGACTGATAAAGACAATAGTTGCATTATATTGCTTTTTTAAATTAAGAAGCATATTTATAATATCTGCCCTAACCGATACATCCAGCATTGAAACGGGTTCATCGGCAATTATAAATTGCGGTTTTAATAGCATTGCGCGTATAATCGAAATTCTTTGTAATTGACCGCCCGATAATTGATGAGGATACCGTTTTAAAAAATCGGCTGCAGGATGTAATCCTCCGTTTTCCAATTCCGTTATGAGAATCTTTTTTCTTTCAGCATCATTTTCTGCAATATTGTGTATTTTTAACGGACGCAATAATATTTCTTCTATGGTATTTTTCGGTGTAAAGGAATCATACGGGTTTTGAAATATAATTTGCACTAATCTTCTAAAACCTTTAGAGTCGTTTTTCATTATCTGCTTTGTTGAAAGTCCATCTATATATACATCGCCGTACGTCGGCTCTTCCAAGCGGCTTAATATTCTTCCTAATGTAGACTTTCCGCAGCC
>CAJPPE010000021.1 GCA_905372345.1 uncultured Treponema sp.
CCCCTATTTGCATGGGCGGAATACAATATTTATCATAAGACCGGAAACAAAAAGCGTGTAAAGGATATTATGCCTGTTTTGATTAAGTACATGGACTGGATTGATAAAATGTTTAAGATGGATAACGGTCTGTATAAAAGTCCTCTTGAAACGGTTAATATGCCTAATACGCCTCGAAAAGAATCCGTTTTTTTGACGGATTTTAATTCAGCCGTTGCCGTAAATGCCCTTTATATGTCTGCCTTGGGGGATATATTAAACGACAAAGAAATAGATTTTCAGTATAAGAGGTTGTATTTTACGATAAAAACCAGAATCAACTCCATGATGTGGAATGAAGAAGACAGTTTTTATTATGATCTTGATGCTGACGGCAATCAGATAAAGAAGAAGACCCTTGCCGGTTTTTGGCCGATGCTTGCCGAGATTCCCAATGAGGATAAGGCAGCTCATTTGGTGGAGCACCTGTCCAATCCTAAAACTTTCGGAGGGGACCATCCTTTCCCTAGTTTAGCAGCCGATGAGCCTGAATATGACGAAAGCGGAAACGGTGCATGCGGCAGCGTCTTTCCCATTTTGAACTTTGTTGTCGTAAAAGGCTTGGAAAAATATAACCGCTGGGAGATAGCGAGAGAGTGCGTTATAAGGCACCTTTACTATGTGCTTGAAACCCTTTCTCCCGCAGGTAATTCAAAAAAACAAGGCTTTTTATGGGAGGCATATTCTCCCGTAAAAGAAGGCCCCGCCCAATGGAAGGGAAAGCCTGCCTTTCCGCGTAAACAATACCTTTTGGGTGTAGGTCTTTCTACAATCAGCCTGATGATAGAAAACGTTATAGGGCTTTCGATAAGTCTTCCGCGCAAAACGGTAAATTGGACTGTGCCTAATCTTGAAGTAATGGGTATCGAAAACTTAAGCCTTAAACGAAATCTTATAACCATTCTTTCGTCCAAGAGCCAGAGGGGCTGGGAAATACATATGGAAAGCGAAAAGCTCTATTACTTTACCATAAATATCCTAAACGAAAAGAAGAAGACTTTGCCGATTCCCTCTGGTAAGTGTTCAATGCTGATAGACAAACTTTAAAATGGCGGTTTAGCTAATTCCCTTAACTTTTTGAGTTTCTACAAGTTCTTTTAAGGCCTTAATATAGGCTGCCTTTCTCATGCTGACCTTATAGGCCTCTTTTTCATTCCATACCAGTTTGAAGGCTTCAATCATCTTGTCTTCAAGGCGTTTATTGACTTCTTCTTCCGTCCAATAAAAACCTTGCAGGTTTTGCACCCATTCAAAGTATGAAACGATTACACCTCCCGAATTTGCAAGAACATCGGGCACAGTTATAATGTTATTTTTTTCGAGGATTTTATCGGCTTCAGGAGTGACTGGGCCGTTTGCAGCCTCGATTATTATGGAGGTCTTAATATTTGATGCATTTTTTTCGGTAATTTGATTTTCGAGGGCGGCCGGAACCAAAATATCGGCTTTAAGTTCCAATAGTTCTTCATTGGTTATTCTTGTAAAATCGCCTTCAAAAGAACTCAGTTTTTTCCCTTCTTTTTTATGTTTGAGTATTTTAGGAATATTCAAACCCTTTTCATTGTATATTGCACTGCTTGTATCGCTTATTGCAATTATCCTGGCTCCGTCTTTATAAAAAAGATTTGCAGTAACGCCGCCGACATTTCCAAAACCTTGGATAACTACACTTTGGTCTTTTAAGTTTTTATTTAGTTTTTTTAAAATTTCCCTCGTTGCAAAAAGAACTCCCCGGCCTGTGGCTTCTACTCGTCCCTTAGAGCCGCCGAGAGGAAGAGGTTTTCCCGTAACAACTGCGGGGCTGAATTCTCCGGCATATTCACTGTAGCTGTCCGCTATCCAAGCCATCACCTTTGCATTTGTTCCGACATCCGGGGCAGGTATATCCGTTCTAGGGCCTATAAAAGAAGCAATCCGCCTTGTGTAGCCTCTTGTCAGCTTTTCAAGTTCCGTTTCTGAAAGATGCGAAGGATTTACGCAAATACCTCCTTTACCGCCTCCATAGGGAATATCGGCAACGGCACATTTAAAGGTCATCCATGCAGAAAGGGAGCGAACCTCATCTATGTTTACATCTTGGTGAAATCTTATTCCTCCCTTTGCAGGGCCTCTTAATGTAGAATGTTGAATCCTGTAACCGCTAAAAACCTTGATTTTTCCGTTGTCCATTTTTACAGGTATTGAAACATGCATCTCTCTTTCAGGGCTCAAAAGGGATATGTAATCGTCTTCTGGCAGATTAGCCGTATTTGCGGCTTCCGTTATTGTGGTTAAAAGTTTTTCGTATGTACTCGCCATAAAATCCTTCTTAAAAATAATTTATGATGATTATACATTAAAAGCCGTATTTTTGAAAGCTATCAGGGGAAAAATTCGAATTTTGAGTTAAAAAAGAAAAACGATTCCGGTCCGCAAAGGGATTTAGGTTTCCTCAAAATGTACACCCAAGGGTATCAATCGGATGCACTTAAGGCTAAACGAAGAAAACTTGACAAAATCTTCATAACAGCCCAAGGAGCAATAGAGGAAATAAATATGATTAACACGATAAATTTTGCTGCAACTCATGAGTCCAAGCAGAGTGCGGCACGGGCAAAACTTGTATTTTACCCTCATAGTCATTGGCAGGTCTTACGGCTCGGAGGTCATCATTGATTTTCGCCTTCCCGGAATAAACCAGTGGCATTTTGAAAAACAACTCTCTCACTTACGTCAGCCGGACTGCTCAGGACTTTCACCTGATTCCCTTTTCACTCCTTAGTTAAAAGGAGCACCAAGACCGAAACCGTTATTTAACTGCAATTCTATACTTTTATAAAAAATATGTCAAGATATCAAAATCGGTACTCCAATCCAATCGAGATTCAACACACTGACAATTGAAAAATACTATATTCTATGATATAATCGAGCTATAGGGGATATTAAAGTTATGTCTGAAAAAATGTATTGTGATCCGGCCGAGATTTTGGAAGTTACGGTGCAAAAGGGTATTGCAAAGGCTTCGACCCCGGTGTGGAAGCTGCTTTGCCTAGGATTTTTGGCAGGGGTTTTTATTGCCTTTGCTTCGGAAGGCTCCAATATGGCGGCCTTCGGGCTCTTTGCCAAGTCTGAAACTTACGGCCTTGGAAAATTCGTTGCAGGGCTTATCTTTCCTGTGGGGCTTATCTTGGTGCTCCTTGCCGGAGCCGAACTTTTTACGGGCAACAATCTGATAATTGCAGCCGTTTTAGAAAAAAAGGTGAGCTTTTCTGCAATGATTAAAAACTGGCTTGCCGTTTATATCGGAAATTTTATAGGTTCTGTTTTTATTTCTTTTTTAATTGTAAAAAGCGGACAGCTTTCAAGCGGTGCAAGTCTTTTGGGAGGGATTACGATAAAAATTGCTTACGGCAAGGTTTCACTTTCTTTTGTGCAGGCCGTTTTTTTAGGCATCATGTGTAATTGGCTGGTCTGCCTTGCAGTCTGGCTCTGCTATGGAGCTAAGGATATGACCGGAAAAATGCTTGCCGCTTTTTTCCCGATTTGGCTTTTTATAACTTCCGGTTTTGAGCACAGTGTTGCGAACATGTACTATATCCCTGCGGGGATTTTCTCGAAAAGCGTTTCGGCCTATGCTGCCGCTTCCGGTCTTTCCGCCGAGGCTCTTTCAAATATAAATTGGGCTAATTTTTTTATAAAGAATTTAATGCCCGTTACTCTCGGAAACATAATAGGCGGGGCATTTTTTGTCGGAATGTTTTATTGGATTTGTTACAAGAAAAAATAACTTTTTGGAAGCTGCTGCTTCCTGCAAAAAATTTTTATAAGGAGAATTTAAATCATGAAGGTTGAAAATTGTGATGTAGGCTTTATAGGCCTTGGTGTTATGGGAAAAAGCATGGCAGAAAGATTAAGAGCGGCCGGTGCTAAGATGCACGTTTTTACGCGTACAAAAAAATCCGCCGAAGAGATTCTTTCAAAGGGAGCTGTTTGGTATGATGACCCGTCAAGCCTTGCTCCCAATTGTAAAATCATTTTTACGATCGTCGGCTATCCGCAAGATGTTGAAGAAACATATTTCGGAGAAAAGGGTTTATTAAAAACCGCAAAGCCCGGAACGATTTTTGCCGATATGACGACTTCAAGTCCGATTTTGGCAAAAAAAATTTATGATGAGGCAAAGAAAAAAGAATGTTTTTCTGTAGACGCTCCCGTTTCAGGTGGAGATATAGGGGCTAAAAACGGTACCCTTTCGATTATGGCAGGCGGAGATGAATTAGCCTTTAAAGAGTTGGAACCTTTTTTTGCCTGCATGGGAAAAACTTGGGCTCTTCAAGGCGGTGCAGGGGCAGGGCAGCACACTAAGATGGCAAACCAAATAGCCGTAGCCGCAAACCTTTTCGGTACTGTCGAAGCTGTCTGTTATGCCGAGGCCGCAGGCCTTGACCCTCAAAAAATGCTTTCGGCTATCGGGGGCGGTGCTGCAGGAAGTTGGCAGATTTTAAACAACGGGCCTAAGATGCTTCAAAAAGATTTTGCTCCGGGCTTCTATATTAAACACTTTTTAAAGGATTTAAACATAACCTTAAATGTTGCAAAGGAACTCAAACTGCACATTCCTGTTTTGGAGCTTGCACAAAATTTCTTTAATAAGATGAATGAAGAAGGCTATGCCGAAAAAGGAACGCAGGCCATCTACGAGTACTATAAAACTATTTAAAGGAAGCTCTTATGCACAAAGATGAAAAGAAAATTGCAGAGGTTCAAAAAAAATATGGGCCGCTTTTGGCTAAAACGGCTTTTGAGCTGGGAGCCTTAAAGCTTTCTCCCAATGATCCATTTACTTGGGCATCAGGCTACCGTATGCCCATTTATAACGATAACCGCCGTTTTTTAGCCCTGCCTGAGATGCGCCGTACAATAGCAGAAGCCTTCGCAGAGCTTTTAAAAGCGGTTGACTTTGACCCCGAATGGCTCGCAGGAACAGCTACGGCAGGAATTCCTCATTCCGTAAGTTTGGGCGACCTCTTGAAAAAAAGCGTTTCCTATGTACGCTCGGGCGGAAAAGATCACGGCCTAAAAAACCAAATTGAAGGCTTGGGTGCCAATGCGGATTATAAAGGTGCCGATGTGCTTGTTGTTGAAGATTTAATTTCGACAGGAGGCAGCTCCATCAAGGCTATTGAGGCTGTGCGTAATGCCAATGGAAAGGTTCCATTTTGTTTTGCTATCTTTTCTTACGGATTTGCAGAAGCCGAAAAAGCTTTTGCCGAATTAAAGCCTCCCTGTATTCCGGTTACTATTTTAAACTACGATATTATGCTGGATGAGGCTGTAAAGCAAAACTATATAAGTGAAGAAAATAAAAAGAGTCTTGCCGAATGGAGGCTGGATCCTTTCGGTTGGGGCGAAAAACACGGCTTTCCCAAGGTCTAAAAAATAAAAAAGCGGTTCTAAAAAGAACCGCTTTTCCGTCAAACTGTTTACAGCTTACCTTAACAAGGTCATGACACTCTGAGTTGCCTGATTTGCTTGTGCAAGCATTGCTGTACCGGACTGTGTGAGAATCTGGTTTTTGGTATAATCTACCATCTCCTTAGCCATGTCTACATCACGGATTCGTGATTCGGAGGCTTGGAGATTTTCTGCTGCGATATTGATACCTACAACAGTAAGCTCGAGTCTGTTTTGGTATGCACCAAGGTCAGCTCTTTGCTTGTTGATTTTCTTGATAGCTTCATCAAGGGTACCGATAGCGCGGTTAGCTGTTTCGGGTGTATCGATTGTCATAATCGTTTCATCCCCGATATTGCGAACGCCGAGAGCCTTAGCTGTCATTGTTCCAATGTAAGCTCTTGTTCTCTGATCCATGTTGGCACCGATGTGGAACCACATAGAAGCAGTTACGGTGTTTTCTCCGGTTTCTCGAGCAAATCTTCCGGTAAGCATATTCATACCGTTGAACTGTGCGTGGCTTGCAATTCGGTCTACTTCAGCGATGAGCTGAGATACTTCAACCTGAATGTACAATCTGTCTTCTGCCGAGTAAATACCGTTGGAAGACTGGACGCTGAGTTCGCGGATTCTCTGGATAACATCTGTAGTTTCCTGAAGGAAAGCTTCCGCAACTTGAATAAAAGAAATGCCGTTTTGTGCGTTGGCACTTGCTTGGTTCAAACCGCGGATTTGGCTTCTCATTTTTTCTGATACGGCCAAACCGGATGCATCATCGCCCGCTCGGTTAATACGTAAACCTGAAGAAAGTTTTTCTATGTTTTTTTGGTTCATTACATTAGTGTGACCCAATGTCCTCTGTGAAAACATAGCGCTCATGTTGTGATTAATGATCATATTCCTACTCCTTTGGTGATTTTCGGCAATTTTAAAATTCCCGCGGCATCCCTGCCGATATGTCATTTCCGGATCCTCTGTCATTCCGCAGAAGACGGAAGCACATTACAATTTAAGCTGTGCTTATTTCATTTATCGGAGAACTAAAAAAAGACTTAAGAAAAAAGTTAAGATTTTTTTATTCGTGCGGAGGGTTGTTGATTAACGGAATCTTTCAAAAATTTTATATTCCTTTTTCTAAAAGAAAATTTTACAATGCCGAAAATCATATAAGAGGTGGTTATATGGTAAGAGGTTGGTATACGGCGGCGAGCGGAATGCTTGCTCAACAGCGTCAGTTGGATGTTATTTCAAACAATTTGGCTAACTTGGATACGACCAGTTTTAAAAGAGATGTTTCCGTTCAAAAGTCTTTTCCCGAATTGCTTTTAAGAAGGCTGAATGATGACGGCGTAATAAAAAATCCCTTCGGTTCATCGGATATAGCTCCTATTATAGGAAAACTGGGGCTCGGTGTTGAAACTAACGAGGTTTTTACCGAGTTTGAACAAGGCTCTTTAAAACAGACAAGCTCTCCGGCCGATTTAGCTTTGGAAGGGCATGGCTTTTTTGCAATTGAAACTCCTTATGGAGAAAAATATACCCGAAACGGAAATTTTATGATTGGCGTTGAAGGCTATCTTATGACGAAGGAAGGCTATCCCGTTATGGGAGAAAACGGCCGCATCTTTTTACAGGATATGGAATATAAGATTAACCAAGATGGACAAATCTATGTACGCCCGATTACCGAGCCGGAAAGCGATTCCGTTTATCTGGACCGCTTAAAAATAGTGGAATTTGAAAACGATAGATATTTAAGCAAAAATGGAACAAGTTTTTATTTGGATACACCTCTTTCAGGAAAGGCCATTGCAGCCGAGGGACCGTCCCGTCCCGTTGTAGTGCAGGGTTTTATCGAGGCTTCCAATGTAAATGTTGTAAACGAAATGGTTAGAATGATAGAAGTAAACAGGGCCTATGAGGCCAATCAAAAATCCATTCAGGCCGAAGATACAATGATGGCCAAACTATGGAACGAAGCAGTTAAAAAATAAGGTTAAAAGGTAGGATAAGTTATGGTTAGAAGTTTATGGACGGCCGCAACAGGCATGAACACCCAACAGGCAAACATCGACACGGTTGCAAACAACTTGGCAAACGTAAATACAAGCGGTTTTAAAAAGCAGAGAGCGGAATTTGAAGACCTCATCTATCAGACGGTAAAAACTGCCGGTACACCTGCTACAGAGGATACGATTACTCCGGTAGGAGTTCAGATGGGACACGGTGCAAGGCTTGCCGCTACCCAAAGAATATTTGAACAAGGCTCATTGCAAAATACGGGTGTAACAAGCGATATAGCTATTCAAGGTGAAGGTTTTTTTAGAGTTCTTCAATATGACGGAACCTATGCTTACACAAGGGACGGTTCTTTTAAGATTGATGCAGACCGCCAGCTTGTAACCTCAAACGGTTTACGCGTTTTGCCTGAAATAATCTTTCCCGAAGGCTATCGGGAGAATACGATTGCAGTCAGCAGGGACGGCCGTGTTACCGTTAAGGTCGGCGATATAGACGATCCTATAGAAGTAGGCCAGATAGAGCTTTACCGCTTCCAGAACAATGCAGGTCTTTCAGCCGAGGGTACTAACCTTTTTAGGCAGACCCCTGCCTCAGGTACGGCTATTCCGGGGCGGCCCGGGTTTACCGGCTTCGGAAAAACCGAGCACAAGTTTTTGGAAATGTCAAACGTTTCAACCGTAAGCGAAATGGTAAACATGATTGTAGCTCAAAGAGCTTACGAGTTTAATTCTAAGGCTATCCAGACAAGCGACAATATGCTTGGCACTGCGGTAAGTTTAAAGCGATAGTTTCTAGTTAATTCTTAAAGATAGTTTTAGTTAAGGCTTGGGAGGGAAAAAATGGAAGTAAACAAAATAGGAACAAATCAAGCGGGCAGGGAAGAGGTAAAAAGTTCTTTGATAAATAAAAGGGAAGTCCCTGCATCGGCAAAATCTCAGCAAAATTTTACACAAATGCTTGAAGCTCTGCGAGGTTCTGAAAGAGCGTCTTCTATTATTTCCAATATTCAGGGCGAAAGCTCTGCTTCCGTCTCAGGCTTAAAAACAGGTAATTCGGAAGCCCTCTTTGATACCCGCCTCCCTGGCGATATTTTAAAATCCATGAAGCTAGAAAATCCCGTTCCGGCCGACACTCACAGGGAGGTTCAGGGTATGGCCTCCTCCTTCGGAAAATCCGGCGAGACGGTTCATTCAAGATATTCGATTGACAGGACGAGTAAGCTTTACGAGCAGGCTCTTGAGTTTGAATCCTACTTTGTAAAAATAATGCTTGATTCTATGCGGAATACCTTGACAGGAAAGACTCTTGCAGGAGACGAGTCCTTTGCAGGTAAGATGTACCAAGACATGATGTATGATGAGCTAGGCCGCAGCATGACCAAAAACGCCGGTTTCGGCCTAGCCGATCAAATCTATCTTGAACTTTCAGGTGTAGGGGAGGAAAGACACTTTTTCGGATAAAAGATTTCTTTCCTCCCCTATAACCCCTCCTATCTTCAAAAGAACCGCTTAGGGCTCTGCCCTAAGAATCCGTATTGTTACAGAATTTCTAGCTTGCTTTTTAGTCGAGATGACAGTAAAAGTTTTGGGTTAAATTTAAAAGTTAAGCTAGTCAGAAGTAATGCGTTATTACGAAAGCATTAAAAAATTCTTTGCGTCCTTTATGCTCCTTGCGGTTCAATTGGTTTTACACCTTAAACTTTCCGACCTCTTTGGAGAGGTTTTCAATGCTCTCTTTATTCTTTTGGCTTATTTCGTTTACTTCGTGTACGGCGTTGCTGATTTGCACGGCACCGGAGGCCATTTCGTTCATGCTGTCGGTGATGACGCGGGTAAGCTCATCGAGTTTTTGCATCTCCTGAGCTACATTTTCGCCGCCGCGGAGCATTTCTGCGGAACCGTCGTTTACTTGGTTGGTTACCATATTTATGTCTCGGATAGCCGACAAAACTTCCTTACTGCCGTTCTCCTGTTCGCGCATAGCTTCCATTAGGTTTTGGCTCATTGTTTTGACCTGCTCGGAAAGGGCAAAGATGGCATTGAACTTTTCTTCTGCAGTTTTTGAAGAGGCAGAAAGAGCTTCAATCTCGCCGGAGAGGACTTTGAGGGTAGAAGTGATGGTTTTACCCTGAGTGCTTGATTCTTCGGCGAGCTTACGGATTTCGTCGGCGACGACGGCAAAGCCTTTTCCCGCTTCGCCTGCGTGGGCGGCTTCGATGGCGGCGTTCATTGCTAGCAAGTTGGTTTGGCTGGCAATGTGCTGGATAACGCTTGAAGCCTCCAATAGACCGCCGGATTCTTCGGCTATTTTTTGCGTAACGCTGTTTGCTCCTGAAATTGTTTCCTTGCCGTCGGCTGTGGCGGAGGCAAGAGTTTTTATAACATCATCGGTTTTGCCGAGGGTTTGTGTGATTGAAGCGATATTTCCTACCATTTGTTCTATTGCCGAAGAAGATTCTGCAACGGAAGCTGCTTGATTTTCAATGCTGCCGTTAAGCTGTTTTATGGTGCGGATAATCTCTTCGATGGTGGCAGCTGTTTCGGTAACACTCGCGGCTTGAGTCAAAGCCTGCTGCTTTACGCCATCGATGTTCGCACTTATTTGGTGAACGGCACTGGCGGTTTCTGTCATATTGGAAGCAAGCTCGTTTCCGATATGTGTCATATCTTCACTGCTTTCACCGACGGATTTAATCGAGGAGCCTATTTTTTCGATTGTTTCATTGAAGTATTCCGATAAATCGGTAACTTCGTCATTGCCGTGCACTGGCAAGCGGACGGTCAAATCTCCTTCTCCTTGGGCGATGTTTTTGAGAGCTCCTACTACAATATTGATAGGCTTTATCATTATACGGGCAACAAAGAAAACAATGATAAGAGATATTATCAAAATACCTGCACCGATAATCAACATATCAATCCGTAGTTCATTAACGGTTCCCATAAATTCATTAACGGGAGCATTTATTACAATTGTCCAATCTGTGGTTTTCATTGTGGCATAAGAAGCTATTTTGTTTATACCTTTGTATCCATAAAAGCCTATAGATGGTTCATCTATATCAACCGCCATTTTTTCGAAGGTTGCAAGAGATTCCAAACTTGAATCGGTCTTTGCTATCTCCTGTACATTTTCCATTTTTTCAACTCGTGTAAAGTCTTTTGTTGCAATAGTGGTTCCATTTAGGCCTAAAATATAACAATAGCCCGTTTTACCGACGATAATATCGTCAATTAGATCCGAGAGTTTTTTTGCATCAATAGCTGCTGCTAAAACACCGATTATATTGCGATCATCATCGTATAGCGGAACGGAAATAGTTAAAATCAATTGACCATTCACAACAGAAATAAATGGTTCCGATAAAAAATCTTTTCCGTCAATAGAGGTCTTAAACCATGCATAGTCTTTAACCGATAAGACCTTCCCGTCTACAGAGTACATATTTCCCCGTGCATCAGTAATAGCAGAATCAAATAGAATTTCGTTAAATTCTATTTCTTTTTCTAGACGTATGGCCTTTTCTACATAGGTCAGTTCATGGTTACGAAAGGCTGGCATACGTGCAAGACCTTCAAAAAATTGCCATAAAGCGGTTACTCGTCCATCAAGAATTTCCGCCGTATCAGTTGCTTTGTCGATAAGGTGTGTTTCAACTTTTTCGGTTACAGCTTTACGGGCAGTCCTTACGGCTAAAATCCCAAGTGTTAAACTGACTGCAAAAATAAGCAGCCCGAACACAATCATCAGTTTGTTTCGTAATGAAAAACGATGTTTCATTTATGTTACTCCTTGTAATTTAAGGGGGTGCCCCCTTAAAAATCCCACTCATTAGGATTTACTCTATTTTTATTAGATTGATGGGTCCCAATCTATAAGACATCAGCTGAAAAATGTACCTCCTTGTATATTTATTAATTGCAAGTTTGTTGTACAAACTTATTATTATTTAAAACTGCCGATTTCCTGTAGGAAATCGATTTTGAGAATAGTTTTTCTGTTTGCTAAATGTAACCAGATTTTTTGCAAATAGGCGAGGCAAGTACAAGGTACAAACAAAAATTATCTGCAGGCATGTTGAAACCCACGGCATCCGTGCCGCTTCTGACATGTCGAAGACTAATTTTTGTGAAGTAATGCAGTAATTGCCCGTATATTTCCAAAAAATTCGGGGGG
>CAJPPE010000022.1 GCA_905372345.1 uncultured Treponema sp.
CCTTAAAGCCGATGAAAATATCAAAATTGAAGGAGCCGTTCCTTCGGAAATTCCTGCCGACGGTTCCGTAACCGAAATATTTATAGCAAAAAATTCTCTTGCCCTCTTAGGTGATGTAAAAGAACTTACAATATATGATGCAGAAATTTTAAGCGGAGTTAAAATAATCAAAGCTCCAGCTTTGAAGCTCTTGGATATTTCTTTTTCGGGTTTAAAGAATATCGAATTTGTAGATTGTCCTGCTCTTGAAAATCTGGTTTTTGAAGGGAATAAGCAAATGAATAAGCCTGACTTTTCTTCTTTGTCCGGCTTAAAAATTCTTAACATTGCAGGAACAACAATTCAGGAGATGGATTTTTCTCTTTTTCCTAATCTTGAATGTCTTGATATAAGTTCGGTAAAACTAAAAACCCTTGACCTTACAAAAAACATTGACCTCAAAGAGCTTTATTGCGAAAATTCCGATTTAAATAATTTTGATTTAACCAAAAATATAAAATTACAACGGCTTAATTGCAGGGCCAACAAACTTACCGAATTGGCACTTTTTCAAAACAAGGAACTCAAGTTTTTGGATTGCGGAAAAAATGGGCTTGATAAGATTTTGATAAATCTTAATACAAAACTTCAAAAGCTTTATTGTGATTCCAACGAGATAAAGGATTTGGATTTTTCTTCGTTAAAGGAACTTGAAGAGCTTTATTGCTACCGCAACAAAATAGAAAATATTATCGTAGGTTCAAATCCTAAGTTAAAAACTCTTTTTTGTTTTGAAAATAAGATTGATGAAGAGTCAATGAAACAGCTCTTTGATTCTTTAATTGAAGGCGACGGATATAATTTAAAAACCATTGTAGTTTATGCCGAAAAAAATCCCAATCTAACATACATGGCTGATAAATACTTTGACCACAATTTTGTGCCTACCGAAGAAATGCTTAATTCTTCATCCTTTAAATTTTGGAAAGTTTATTTTACCCTCTACGGTCTTGAAGATATGGGCAGTATAATCGACTCACTTGTTCAAAAAACGGGAGAAGCTTTTTAATCTATTGACTGAATCATTTTCTTTTTGTAAAATGAATCATGAAAATTTGGATAAAATATCTTATAGGCTCTGTTCTAGGTATTATAATTGCAGCTATTTCTTCTTCCGATAGTACATTCTTTAATGCAGCTGTTGATTTTGCCTCTAATATTGCTATTCAATTCGGCCGCTATTCTTTATATCCCGTTTTATTTTTTGGGTTCACCGTAAGTATATCTAAATTACGCGAAAGCCGTTCCTTACTAAAACTTTCGATATATATTGCCGCCTTTATTATTCTTTCGTCCTTTTTGGCAGCCCTTTTAGGCTTGATTTCCGTTTCTATCAGCTCTCCGCCGAGAATTCCCATCTTTGTTGAAGAAACAAGTGCCGTTGAAAACTTAGGTGTTGCGGAATCTTTTTTACGGCTTTTCCCTTCAAGTGCCTTTGAAGCCTTTATGGATGGGCTTTATATCCTTCCGCTTTGTATCTTTGCAGGTTTTGCGGGAGCAGCCTGTGCTGTTGATAAAAATATATCGAAACCTGTTTTCACCCTTTTTGACTCATTATCAAGAGTTTCTTATGCAGTTATGGCTTTTTTTGTAGACATGTTTTCAATAGGACTTATTGCAATATCCGTAAACTGGTGTATCAAGTTTCAAGCTATGCTTTCTACCAAATTTTTTACCGGCTTAGTTGTGCTTTTATTGGTCGATTTTTTTATAATAGCCTTAATCATATATCCTATAATCTTAAAAATACTATGCAGGGATATAAATCCTTACAAGGTGCTCTATGCTTCGATAGCTCCTGTTTGTGCCGCCTTTTTTTCAGGTGATACAAATCTGACCTTACCTGTTTTATTACGTCATTCAAATGAGAGCTTGGGTGTCAGAAGGAGAATTTCTTCGGTATCCTTGCCTGTTTTTTCGGTTTTCGGCAGGGCTGGGAGTGCGATGGTTGTTACCATTAGTTTTATTGTAATTTTAAAGTCTTATTCCAGTTTGGGGATAAGCGCAAAGGATATGTTTTGGCTTGTAGGCATTTCAACCCTTTTTTCATTCTTTTTAGGCCGTTTTCCCATAACAGGAACTTATGTTTCCCTTGTTGCCGTTTGTGCAATATACGGACGAGGTTTTGAATCAGGCTTTTTAATTTTGCGTCCGGCAGCCTTTTTTATAGGTTCGGTAGCTGCCGCCATTGATGCCTTAACTGCCATGGTTGGAACATATATAATCGGCCATTTGTCTAAGATGACTAATACACGCACTTTAAGGTTCTTTATATAAGAGCTTTTCTTTATGTAAGAACTTTGATTGAATATTGTTAAAAAGGAAGAGAGAAATGAACTGTATTTTTTTGGGCCCGCCGGGCGCAGGAAAGGGAACCCTCGCTTTTGAGGTTTCAAAATCGTATAAGATTCCGCATATTTCGACCGGAGATCTTTTTAGAGCTGCAATCAAGAATCAAACGGAATTGGGAAAAAAGGTTAAGGCTGTCATTGATTCCGGGGCATTGGTCAGCGACGACCTCACAATCGCCCTCGTAAAGGAAAGATTGGAAAAAGATGACACAAAAAAAGGTTTTATCCTCGACGGTTTTCCCCGTACAATTGCTCAGGCCGATGCCTTAGAGCACATCGTAAAAATCGATT
Source organism: uncultured Treponema sp. (assembly GCA_905372345.1). Taxonomy (GTDB): domain Bacteria; phylum Spirochaetota; class Spirochaetia; order Treponematales; family Treponemataceae; genus Treponema_B. Next base: position 2,682 of record CAJPPE010000022.1, read on the forward strand.
CCGTTGTCAACTTTGATATAAGCGATGATGAAGTTATCAAACGCCTCTCCGGAAGAAGGGTTTGCTCCTCATGCGGTCAAAGTTTTCATATCGAATTCGTAAAGCCTAAAAAAGAAGGTATTTGCGATTCATGTTCGGGAGAGCTGATTATCCGTCCCGATGATAAAATCGAAGCGATCCAAAAGCGCCTTGAAACTTACAGAACTCAAACCGCTCCTTTAATCGATTATTATACTAAAAAGAATTTAATCGTAGATATAGATGCCCGTCCCGCATCGGAGAAGGTATTGGCTTCTTTTGAAGCAAAATTTCCGCATTAGAGGAAACTTTTAGAATAACCGAAGATGTGTTGCAGGATCTGATTCGCTATCCGCTTTAGCGGATACGATGAAAAATTTCCTTGCAGAACAGAGCCGCAAGGATCTGATAATCCTTGCAAAAAGTTTTTATAGGAGGTATGATAAACAGTTCAGCAGAAATTCAGCTTCACTGTTTATCTGCCGAGTTTTGTACTTATGGGTACAAAACTTCGCATTATTATATGTGTGTGCTTTTCGGCACACACTTGAAAAAACTTTTTTCGCAAATTGATATTTGCTGCAAAAAGTTTTTATAGGAGGAATAAATTGAAACAATCCGATTTTGAAAAGCCGCCTATTGCGGAAATAAAAGAAACTCGTTTTGAAAAGTTTGGGAAAACGAGAATCGATAATTATTATTGGTTAAAAGACAAGACCGATAAAAAAGTTATCGACTACTTAAATGCAGAAAATGCTTATACGGATAAGATAATGGCTTCTTCAAAGGATCTGCAAAAATCTATTTATGACGAAATTGTAGGCCGCATAAAAGAAGATGATGAAACCTATCCTGTTTTTGAAAACGGCTATTATTATTACAACCGTGTCGAAAAGGGAAAGCAATACAGAACCTATTGTAGAAAAAAAGCCTCTCTTAATGCAGCCGAAGAAATCATCTTCGATGTAAACAAAATGGCCGAAGGAAAGCAGGCTTTTATTTTCAGTGATTATGTTGTAAGCCCTGACAATAAAAAGGCTTGCTATTTTTATAACGAAACAGGCTCCTTTGCGGAATTTATTTTAAAGATACGCGATTTGGAAACCGGAAAAGATATAGGCTTCAGCTATGACGGAGCCGTTACCGCAGCTTGGGCTTCCGACAGTAAAACCCTTTTTTACAGTGCAATCGACAGTACCCTGCGTTCAAGCAAGGTCTTCCGTCAAAAACTTGATGAAGAAAAGGGTTCTCTTGTCTACGAAGAAAAGGATGTAAAATATTCTTGCTATGTGCATGAAACAAAGACAAAGGAATTTATTTTTATCTCAAGTTCAAGTTCTACCACTTCGGAAGAGCGTTTTATTTATGCGGATAAGCCGGCTGAAGAATTTAAAATCTTCCTTCCCCGTGTTAAGGATACCGAATACTCCGTTTACCCGCACAAGGAAAAGTTTTTTATCCGTTACAAGGACAAGCAAAACTTAAACGGCAAAATCTATTCCGCTCCTCGTTCTTCTTATTCCGATAAATCTACATGGAAGGAAGAACGAGCTCATGACGAAAATGTACGCATTGAGGATGTGTCCGTTTTTGAATCCTACCTTGTATTGGAGCTTCGTAAAAACGGCCTCATCGAGATTGAAATTAAATCGCTTAAAAACGGCGAGGTAAAAAATATTTCCTTCCCCGAGCCGGTTTATACGGCTTATTTGGGGGCAAACCCGGAATACGCTTCCGATAAGGTCCGCTATATTTACACATCCTTAAACCGCCCGAGCAGCGTATACGATTACGATATACTTACGGGAAAATCGGTCTTGTTAAAACAGCAGGAAGTTCCATCAGGCTTTAATCCCGATGATTACACTGTAGAAAGGCTTTGGGCGGCAGCACAGGACGGAGTGAAGGTGCCTATGGCTGCCGTTTACAAAAAAGGTTTGGTAAAGGAGGGCTCCGCACCCGCTCTTCTTTATTCTTACGGAAGCTACGGCTACAGCTCCGATGTTTATTTCAGTCCGAGTGTTTACAGCCTTGTCGAGAGAGGTTTTGTTTATATTGTTGCTCAAATCAGGGGCGGAAGCGACATGGGAGAACAGTGGTATGAGGACGGGAAGCTCTTAAAAAAGAAAAATACATTTACCGATTTTATAGCCTGTGCCGAGCACCTGATTTCTCAAAAATACACTTCTTCCGATAAGCTTGCAATCATGGGCGGAAGTGCGGGCGGTCTTCTTATGGGAGCCGTTACAAACATGAGGCCGGATCTTTTCCATTCGGTTGTTGCTGCCGTTCCCTTTATAGATGTCGTTACCACCATGCTCGACGATTCATTGCCCCTTACAACAGGCGAATATGAGGAGTGGGGAAATCCGAACGAAGAAGAATATTATAACTACATGCTTTCATATTCTCCCTACGATAATATCGAAGCAAAAAATTATCCGCACATTCTTGTAACGGGCGGCTTAAACGATTCACAAGTTCTTTTCCATGAGCCTGCAAAATATACGGCAAAGCTGCGTGCAAAGAAAACCGGAGATAATATTCTAATCCTCCACATGAATATGGATTCCGGCCACGGCGGAGCCACAGGACGCTATGACAGAATTAAGGACACCGCCTTCGAATATGCCTTTATTCTTAACATGGTAGGAATCAACAAGTAGTCTTTTAATTTAATCACCGCAATTCCGTTTAAGGCTTTGCGGTGATTTTTTTAATCAAACGCCTTTATTCTTGTGCCGGGGAGGACGGCTCTGTAAGCATAATCGTACATAGCCTCGACAAAGATTGCCGGTATATAGTATTCCCCTCCGTATGTTACGGTTCCCGTAAACTCAAAGTTCTTTGTGCCATAACCGTCCAAGGCAAAATGAGTATAAATATGGGTGTCCTTTAAATCTTGGAAGTCATATAATTGCCTTGTGTTACGCTCGTCTTCCGAATCCGTATCATCATCGCCTCCGAGCCTTGTGTTTGTAATTTCCCAGCCTGTCGGAATGGGGATTGAAAGGGTAAGGTTTTCAAGGGCTCCTTGTGTCTTATTGTCAACCCTTACCCTCATCTTAAACCTCTGTCCTTTTTTTAAGGTCTCGGGCGAAACTTCTTGATCATCCTCGTTTTGATATACAAGCGAAAGTTTTAAGTTTTCTTCGATACGGGTTTCGCTTCCCGGGTTGAGTTTTCCTGCCGTGTTTATAGCAGCGAAGATAGGTGTATTTCCCGTATTCTTAATTTCCACCTTTTTTGCCGTTTCGGTATTTACCGGAATATTATGGAGTTTAGATGTATTGTTCAATTTGTCCTTGATTACATTTCCTTCGGTTACAATCTCATAGTTTGCACTCTTATTTTTGTCGAAGGCGTAGTGGGGTGCCAGGGCTAAAAGAATCCATGCCGTTTCCTGTGTCGAAAGCCAATCGTTGCTTGAAGAAATTTTAGCAAGCTTTGAAATAAGGTTTGTAGTCCTTGCGGTTTCTCCGACAGTGGTGTAAGCATTTAAGATTAAAGCCAAGTCTCTGATATTGGACGAATAGTTTCCGCCCGTGCTCCTATAAACTGTGGTAGGTTCATAGAGCTTTTCGAGCATTGCCTTGGCTGTACTGCTGTGGCCTGCAAGACTGTAAGCATTTGCGAGGAAGGCCTTTGATACGGAGTTGAGGTTTTGCTCCATATTTTTTAAACGGTTCATAGCTCCTATTTCGGGTTTGCCTGCAAGGGCAAGGGTGTATAGGCGGTAGGCTTGGGTTTCCATGCTGTCCGAATATGTGCCTGCCCAATTTTTTGCCATGTCGATTTGGTGAGAAAGCCAGCTTTGATAGATGCTGTCGTTTAGTTCATAGCCGGCCTTTTTTGCTTCGACCATAAAGTGACCTGCATAGTTTGTAGCCCACGCAGTTTCATATCCGCCGCCCGGCCAATAGCTGAATCCGCCTGACCTAAGCTGATAGTTTATGTAGCGGTTTAGGACTGAGTTTACATTGCTTTTTGCCTTGTCGATTTCCGTTTGGTCTAAGGCCGTTATCGTGTTTAGGTATAATTGAGGGAAGGCTTTGGATGTTATCTGTTCGATACAGCCGTAAGGATAACCTAAAAGATAGGCCAGGCGGTTTTCAAGTCCTAGAGCCGGCATTTGAGAAATTTCTACGCTTAAACTCTTTGTTCCGTTTTCACCTTTTAGAGAAACGGTTTTAGCAAATGTTTTTCCGGCTTCAATATTTATAAGCTCGACTGTAGAGTAGGGTATTCCTCTGGAAAGCACATCTATTTCGGTAAAGGCCTTTGCCGTTTTTGAAATGCCTGAGGCCGAGGCTTCCGCCGTGAATTTTGCAATGCCTCCCTTATCCGTTTTTACCTTAAAGAAAACGGAAGAGTCGGAATTTGCAGGGATACTTACCTCTTTTGTTTCGCTTATATTTATAGCTCCCTCGCTTTTTAAAACCACCTTTGCCTTTTTTTCGGAAGAAGTTCCGTTAAATACTGTTACGGGAACCTCGATTGTTTCTCCTATGCCCATGGTTCGGGGAAGGGTAGGCATTACGATAAGATCGCTTTTTACCTTTACGGTTTCTTCTTTTATACCGTAGGCTCCGTCCTTTCCTGCAACTGCCATAATGCGTAATGCTCCGATGTACTGAGGAAGATCGAATTCGATTGTTTTCTTTTCCTTTGCTTTGATTTCAAAGGGGCCGAAAAAGTAAACAACCGGTTTAAAGCGTTCCGCATTCTTTGAGGTCTTGTTATCTATAAAGCCTCCTCCTCCGACTGAGAGAATCGATTCTATATTGCCGCTGTAGGCTCCGATTACATATTTATAAACATCCCAAGAGGTAATTTGAGAGGACTCTTTTTTATAAAAGCTGTCCCAAGGATTGCCTGTATGGAAGGCTGTAAGACCTAAGAGTCCTTCGTCTACAACGGCAACCGTAAAGGTCATAGGTCTTCCTTTTTCTTCGCTTACCGTAAACGAAACCTTGCTGTTGGGTTCATAGCTCTGTTCCGCTTTTATTACGGGACTTAGTCTTGATAATTTGTTTTCAATCATTACAGGGGTTATGCCATACATTCTTATAGGCAGACTGTTTTTTGTCTGGCTGTGCTCCTGTATTAAACTTACGTGGGCGTAGATGTTCGGAGCCATCGAGGGATCAAGTTTTAATTTGTACGAGAAAATTTTTCCCTTGGATTTTATCCATTCTTGCTTTAGAACCCTGCCGTTTTTTTCAAGTGTTATGAGAGCTTTTGCACCCTCATATCCGGGGAATGTAATTTCGGCGGTATCATCGGCGTAGTATTTTGCTTTATCGGTTGTGAGCATGATGATTGAATCGCTTGACTCATCGCTTGTTTTTCGGCTGGCCCATCCTTCCCAGTCAAAGTATACTACCTGAGCTGAGCTATGCCCTCCGTTCGGATCTGAAACCGTAATCAAATACCTGCCCCAATCTCCATCCGTAACCTTCATCTTAAGCTCGGCCTTTCCGCCCTTTGCCGAAATATTCCAGTTTTTTATGTGTTGAGTGTACCTTGAATTTGTATAGTTTGCACTTTCTTCATTTGCTTCCCACCACCAATACCATTCCAGCTTATAAAGGTCTACGCTTAAGTTTATACCTTCTTTTACGGGATTTCCCTCAGGATCCAAAACCGCAAAATGCAGGGTTTGGTCCTTATTGGTGTAAAGCATATCCCTATACTCATCATCGCTTTTAGGAATCTGCATTCCGACATAGCGTGAATAGGGCGAATAATCAAAGACCTTGTTTTCCGTAGAAAAGGCACCTGAAGGCTCGTATATTCTTGTTTCAAAAATCGCCTTTAGTTTTCCGGGAGCTTTTGCTTCGGATGAAAGATAAAGATTTATATCGGCTTTTCCCGAATCATTTAGGGCTCCTTCCCAAATTGTGTTTGAGTCTTGTTGTACTCTAAGTTCGGGATTTATAAAATTGTAGTTTTTATAATTTTCAAAAGGTGTCCGGTTTAAAACATAGCGGACGGAAATTTCGGCCTCTAAGCCGGAAGCCTTTGCCCCATGGAGCCACTCGCCTCCAAGCACCACAGGATTGTAGCCTTCGGAAAAATATTTTGCTTTGGGATCAAGGTTTACAAAAAGACGGTTGGGTACAATGGACTCAACCTTTATGCTCTTAGACCAAGTCTTTCCTCCGGCTGTAACTCTTGCATACCATGTACCGGTTTTGTCTTGAGCATTGGTTTTAGTATCAATCCTATAAAAGCCGTCTACCGAAGAAGTAAAAACCTTAGTATCCGTTTTTTTGCCTAATGGGTCTTCAAGATAGAATTTAACAGGGTAATCTTTAGGGAGATTTTTTTCCAAATCCTGTAAAATAAATACAAGATGAATATCGTCTCCGGGCCGCCAAACTCCGCGTTCCCCGTAAATATAACCTTTAACTCCTTTTTTTGAAGACTCTCCTTCTACTTGAAAATGACTTGTAGAAAGCACTTCGGAATTAAGAGGAAGCCAGTTTACATCTCCGCTTTTTTCGGCTCTTATAAGGAAAGCATCGTTTTCATTTTTGAGCATTAAAAGCCCGTCGCCGTCGGTTTTGCCCGATTCAAATTCTTTTTGAGCAAAGTTAAATAAACTTATATTTACACCGCTCATAGGTTCGGCCGTCAATAGGTCGGCGGCACTGATGTAAAGTTTTCCTTCCCTGTCTTTTTTTGCCGATAAGCCTATGTTTGAAACCAAAATTCTTTTTATTGCCATACAGTAATTGCTGTATGACGGAAGATAAAAGGCCGGATGATTCGGGTTTTCCCGGTTCGACCAAAATTTATAACGGTCTTCATCTTCTATATCGGAATTATTCCAATAATCGGTTTCGATGTTTTTAAAGTTTTCTATTTCGCTTATATCCTTGGGGAACGGAAGGTGTGAAAACTCGTTGGATTTGGAAGGCGATTCATACATGCTGTGCTTTTTTGTAAAACTTGCACGAAGCTCGAACATACCGCCGGGAAATTTTTTTATCAGCTTGCTGAGGTCGAGGGAGTGCTGAACCGTTTTGTTTTTCATCGAGCTGTTCCATTCAAGGTCAAAGCTCTGCCTCCAGACGGGTTCTCCTACACGGTTTAGCTCATAGCTTCCGCCTATAGTATTTATCTGGAGAAATTGTGTCATGTTCTTATCGTAAATCTGAAAGGCTTCGAGCATAAGCCCGCTGATATTTTTTGTAGAAACAAGGACGGACATTTCCTTTGCAGGAATTATATTTCCGGCCTTTGTAAAGCGTATTGATGGTTTTTCCCAAGCAACCGTTACGGAAAAATCGGCTTGGGTTTCAAGTTTTTTCCCTCTTGAGTTTTTTATGCCGGGCAGTACCGATAAGCGTGTATTATCGGGGAAAAGTCCGTTTTGTGAAAAGATTTTAAGTTTATATCCGTCAATGCCGTATCTAAAAGGCGTTTCGGGAGACGATTCAAGTTTTATAAAACCCCTTAAATCTTGTGAAGAGTCCAGCATATCCGAAAAGTTTACCTGTATTTCGCTTCCCGTTTCTTGAGAAAAAGAAGTTACCTGAAAAACCGATAGGGCTGCTACGGTAAAGTTTGCAGAACTTGAGCCCTCTCCGCCGAGAGCTTCCAAATTCCATGATAGGTTCAATTCTTGAACTTGTTTTTTTCTGCTTATTTCTTTTATGCTTATTTTATATTGATTGGAGGCGGCTCCTTGGCTGACCTTTACAGCAGGGTTTGACTTTGAATTTCCCATTTTTAAATCGGCTGTAAGCATTTTTTCTATTGAGGCAAGAGTTTCAGGTATATCGGTTTCGCCGATACCTTCAAATCTAAAAATATTTTCTTTTTTTTCGTCGGGGATTAGCTCTCCCGATATAAGTTTAAACTCAGGATGAGCTATGCTGAATGTAAGGCTGATTCCCTTTTTCTTTTCGGTGTTTTCGAGGAGAAGTCCTACATCCAATTCCAGGTTAAGATCGGTTTTAAAGCTGTAGGCTGATGAGGGGGTAAAGGTAATTTGATTTTTACCTATTATATTCCATTCTCCGGAAGGCTTAGGCGTTAAAACGCAGGCCTTTTCAAGGTTTTCGGGATGCTTTATTTCTTCCTTAAAAATCACATTGATAGGCTCAAGCCGCTTTAAGGCTCCGTAGCTTATGCTTTCAATATCATCCATTGCATTTTGCAAGGCTTGGTCATTTTTTTTACAACCGGCCATAAAAACCGATGCCGACAAAACAAGAACTAGAGCTGCTAAAAGCTGCTTTGATAATGAGTTTAAACTTTTCATAAACATATATTAGCACAGAGTGCAAAAATTTTCAATTGAGAGAAATATCTTTATGTTGAATTAAAGGAGCTAATAGTTTATACTATGAAAAAGAGATTGGAAAGAGTATAGCTTAAAAGACTTTTGGATAAGATTTTTGGCTAACTATGAAGAAGACAAAAAAACGGAATGTTGGAAGAATTGTGTAAATTATAGGATGGTATGAAAATGGTAGATAAGTATATAACGAATTTGTTAAAATCCCGCCATGGACGGTGGTGGTTATGTCTGAGATTTAAAACCTCCCTATATCCCTATATATAAT
>CAJPPE010000023.1 GCA_905372345.1 uncultured Treponema sp.
TTCCATATAATGTAGTCATAGAATCGTGCACCAAAATAAGGTGTTGAAACCGCACGTATCAAATTATATGCACTGTATGCATCAAAGTTTGCGGTAATATAGCAATCCTCCAGCTTTAGTTTATTATAATACCGTCCATACAAATGATTCTGTTTAACCCGTTTTACTTTTTTTGTCACTATAAGATCTATTGCCTTTAAAATTACTCTAGGATAAACAGTTAAAAATTTTTTTTGCAAATCTGTAACATAATCCGTATTTTTTATTTTCACCTCTTCCTGAACTATAATATCTCCTGTATCCGCAGTCGAGTCTATAAAATGGACAGTTACTGCCGTTTTAGAATCTCCGTTTATAATCGGCCAATGTTGCGGTGCCAACCCTCTGTAATCAGGTAACGCAGCCGGATGTATATTAATAGCTCCGTATTTCGGAATAGCAATTATCTCAGGAGATAATAATCGTTCAAAATGAGCGACTACAATTAAATCAGGGAATAAATCCGATATTTTTTTATTAAATGAAATGCCATCAAGTTTTTTTTCTCGAAAAAAAGGAATACTATGCTGCGTACAGAATTTCTCTAGTCGTATATGTTGTGTTTTATTAGTATAAAAAGGAGAAACACAACATACAATATCAAAGTGCTCTGTTTTTACAAGAGTCTGTAATACAGTACAACTAAAGGAATCTTCTCCAAAAAAAGCAATCCTCATTTTAGACATTAGCCTCTTGGGATAGCTTTAAACGGTCTATCTTTCCATTTGTATTTCGCGGCAACTCTTTTTTAAAAATATATATAGTCGGTACCATATATTTCGGTAAGTTATTCCCTATTTGCTTTCTAAAATCTGCTATTGATATTTCTGTTTCCGCTTCATAAAATATAGTAATTTCCTTTTTTATATATTGATACACAACACAACAGTTTTTTACTATTTTTAAAACATTTACAACTATATGCTCTATTTCCCCTAACTCAATCCGATATCCTAAATGTTTAATGAGACTGTCTTTACGACCTCTGAATACAATCTCGTTATAATTGTTATAACAAACTATATCGCCTGTCTTGTATATCAACTCCGGATATGAGTTGTTAAGAGGATTTTGTACAAAGGCTTGAGTTGTGCGCTCAGGATTATTATAATACCCCATTGCCAGTGATGTACCTCGAACATATAATTCGCCATCTACATTTTGCGTTGTGATTACATTATTTTTTTCATCAAGAATCAAAATATCAGTATTTTTACATGGATATCCGATAGGAATAGGCTCCTCATCTTTTAAATCTCTTAAAACCTCATAATAAGTACAATCAACAGTAGTCTCAATTGGACCATAAAGGTTGACAAAGCGTGCCTGAGGTAAATATTTTCGCCATATATTGAACTGTTTAGTAGGAAATACTTCTCCTGCAAACCATACAAATCTTATTTTACTCAAGTTGTTATGCTCTAATAAATTCATGTTCGCAATATTGACCATTAATGTAGGTACCCAGAAAATAAAAGAAACCTCATGCTTTACGACATCATCCAATATTTTTTGAGGGAAAGCAGCTAAATTATTATTTAATAAAACTAAGGTTACTCCGGCAGACATCATTAAACTGATTTCAAAGTTATAGTGGTCAAAAATCGTAGGTGACATCACTCCCAGTATTTCTTTTTCCGTTAATGAAAATCTATCTATACTCCATTGAACATAATCAATATAACTCCTGTGATTCAGAACTACGCCCTTAGGAGTACCTGTTGAACCTGAAGTATTTATAACACACAGAGGATCCGTATCAATAATACGATCGCAAATATTTTTCATTTTTCTGACGTCATTTTTTTTAATTTGATTTATTTCCTCTACTTTAATCACAATTTCATGTGTTAAAGCCGGTTTAATATATGAATATAATTTATCAGATGTAATAAGTATGGCAGGATTAATACAAGTCAATATATTTTTTAAACGTTCTATAGGAGTTTTTGTATCAAGATTCATATAGAAATTACCACTGTATATTATCCCAATATCAGAAACTATATTTTCTATACTTTTATCTAAAAAAACAGCAATAGGAGCTTTATATATATTTCTTTGAATAATTATTTGCGCCATTTTTTGTGCTTGCAAAGCAAGCTCTGCAAAAGTTATTTTTCTATCATTTTCAATTACAGAGATCTTATTTGAATACCGTACCGCAGTTTCTTCAAAATATTCAATTAAGTGTGTCTTCAATTTTCCTCTCCAAAATAAAATTGTTGTAGTTTTATAATTATACTCCATATCTCTTTTTTCTTTAGCCCATAATACATTGGAAGCCTCAATAGGCGCTCACTTTCTTTAGTCGTATAAAGATCCTGTCCGGCAAAAATACCGTATTTTTTCCCCGCAGGTGCAGAGTGTAAGGGAACATAGTGAAAAACAGCACCTACATCTTTATGTTTTAAAAATTCTATTAAACGAGTACGTTCTCCAATATCTTTAACTTTTATATAAAACATATGAGCATTGTGTAAACAATCGGAAGGAATAAATGGCAATTCAATACATCCTTTTTTTTTCAGTTCCGTAAGATTTTGATAATATTCATTCCAGCTTGTCAAACGGTCATTATTTATCTCATCTGCAATTTCAAGCTGTCCCCATAAATATGCGGCGTTCAATTCACTCGGCAAAAAAGATGAACCATATTCGATCCATGTATATTTATCGACTTGCCCTCACCAAAACTGACTTCTGTTTGTTCCTTTTTCACGGATTATTTCTGCCCGTTCAATATATTGAGGATTGTTTATTACAATCGCACCGCCTTCACCCATACTGTAGTTTTTTGTTTCATGAAAACTGTAACAACCAAAATCGCCGATTGTACCCAGAGCTTTTCCTTTATATGAAGACATAACTCCTTGAGCAGCGTCTTCAACAACAAAAATATTATGCTTTTTTGCAATCTTCATAATAGTATTCATTTCACATGATATACCTGCATAGTGGACGGGCACTATAACCTTTGTTTTAGAGGTAACAGCATCTTCAATTTTGGTTTCGTCAATATTCATCGTATCGGGACGAATATCTACAAAAACAATCTTTGCTCCTCTTTGAACAAAGGCATTTGCTGTTGAACAAAATGTATAAGAGGGTATAATAACTTCATCCCCCGCTTGTATGTCACATAGAATCGCCGCCATTTCCAAAGCGGAAGTTCCGGAAGTTGTTAAAAGTACCTTTAATGCATTGAATTTATTTTCCATCCAAGCGGAACATTTCTTTGTAAATTCACCGTCACCGCAAATTTTATGGTTTTTGACTGCTTTTTGTATAAATGAAATTTCTTTTCCGCTTGCGGGAGGAATATTAAAAGGAATCATACCCATTCTCCTATATATTTAAAATACACACCATATTCTGTTTTATAGTCTTCTGCTGTTTTAAAATAGTCGTCTTATCTATAGCAAGTGTTCCTATATGCAATTAGTATGTAATCATCAACGTATTCTTTTTGATGTGCTGCTTTCAAAACCATTTTCCAATCAAACGCATACATCAAACAAACAGAAACAATGTCAAATACATCTTTTTCTTCATCACATCCAATAACAGCTATTAATTTATTTGCCAGTATATTAAACACATTATCGACAGCAAAATCGTATATTTTATTTGAAATTCCTCTCCTACACCACATCAATAAAGTTACGCTCATTTTGATTAAACATAATAAGCCCTAAAAATAAAAAGGAAAAGGTCAGCAAAATACTCGAAATAATTGCTTGCATTGGAATCCCGCCGGCTCCATAAAACCAAAGTCTAAAAAGTTCAATAGGAGCATTCATCGGATTAACATATAATACCCAGCTAAACCGTTTCGGTATTTGAGATACGGGATAAACTACAGCCGTAGCATACATTGCAAGATTTAAGGCAAAATTTACTAGGAGCCGCAAATCCTTATACTTAGTTGTTAAAGCCGAAATAACCATTCCCATTCCTGTTGCAACAGATGCAATCCAAATCAAAATAAGAGGAAAAAGAAGAGCTAACAAAGAAGGTCTTAAAACATCTGAAGTTACTAAATAATAAACAAAAAAGCCCATCAAACACAAAAATTGCACCAATATTCTTGTAACATTACTCGCAATATTACTTATAGGAACAGTCAGACGAGGAAAATAAACCTTTCCAAATAAAGATGCATTATTTACAAAGATATTTGTAGCATCGGTAAAACAGCCTGCAAAAAAAGACCATAGCATTGTGCCTGCATAATAAAATAAAATATGAGGAACGCCGTCAGTACTTAACTTTGCCAGATTACCAAATACGAAAGCATACATTACCGTTGAAATAAGCGGGTTTATAATAAACCACAAGGGCCCCAAAATTGTCTGCTTATACTGTGTAACAAAATCTCTCTTTATAAAAAGAGCTATCAGATCCCTATATCTTATTACTTCACGGATGGGTATATCCAAAAGCTTACGCTTTGGTTCTATAATCAAATCCCAAGATTCTTCCGTCGTTGTTATAGTCATAAACTGTTCCTTAAAAATTATTCAAAATATTCCCATGCAGGCATGATTTCTATTCCGTATTATATGTCATTACAAATGGCATATTATTACACCCCTACCCCAATTCCCTTCATATATTCTTCAAGTTTCACCGTAAAGCGGAGCATTTCTTCCGGTTGGATATCGCCGATATTGGCAATACGGAACGTGTTGATATTTCCAAGTTTCCCCGGATAAATTGTAAAGCTGTGTTCTGCAGCAAAATCATGCAAGGCATCAAAGCTGTATTTAGGAGTTTCAGGCTCCAATATTGCCGTAATAAAATGACTCTGGTGTTCTTCTTTTACCAGCATTTTAAGACCGAGCTTTTTAACGGCTGCGACTAAGATATTCCAACATGCGGTATAGCGTTCATAACGTTTTTGTACCGTTTCTTGTTTTGTTTCAAGCACAGCCTGACGCAAGGCATACATAGTTTGTACAGGCGGCGTAAAACGCGTTTGATGCGTTTTTGCAAAATAAGCATATTGGTCATAAAGATTAAAATAATAACTCCGCATGGGATAATCTTTTGTTTTTTCAAGTTCTGCTTTATTACAAATAACAAAACCTACACCCGCCATTCCTTGAATGTTTTTGTTGCTGGTAGAAGCCATAAAATCGATACCAAGGCTTTTTAGATCCATAGGCATTCCGCAATACGCGCTTACTGCATCCACAATCGTAACCATGCCGTATTTTTTAGCCATAGGACAGATGATATGCAGTGGGTTTAAAAGCCCTGTGGTAGTTTCATGGTAAACACAGGCAAGGTGGGTATATTTTTTTGTTGCAAATTCAGCTTCCAATTTTTGTAAATCAATCGCTTCATAAGTAGAGCTTTTAAAAACATCCATCGGAATTTTATACACTTGAGCTATTTTTGCCATACGGGCACCGTAGGAACCGTTATCTATTACCAAAAGTCTTCCCGTATCAGGCACACATGAAGAAACCATGACTTCATCGGCGCCGGTACCGGAACAGCCGAACATCACGGTTTCGTATTCATCGGGATTGGTTTCGGGGCCTAAAGCAAAAAGTTTTAATTCATCACAAAGCCATTGCATTAAGTCACCGAAAACTTTTTCACGTGGGCAGATATCGGCTGCAACTTGCGCATATTTTACACTGTCCGTAGTAGTTGCAGGACCGGGATTAAGTAAGACCTCACGGCGTACCGCACGCAGCTGCTCGTTTTCAACAATATGAGGATAAATATTTTTTACAGCCATCTCTAAATGGTCTTCATTATCTATTTCACGCCAAACAAAATATTCTATTCTTTTTATTGCAACAGGCACCGTTTTAGCCGCTTCCAAAAGTGCATGCTCATATTCCATCTTAGGCAAATCACCATGGTGCATTTTTGCATAAGCACACATCTTTTCCAATGTGCTCTTGGTTAATTTTGTAATACCGACAAGCTCTCCAAAAATATTTTTTAAAGCATCCTTATTTTTGGAAAGACCTGTAAGACAATTCTTTTCATCAGCTTCAAGATACACCTCATCACCCGATTTAGTAGCTCCGCTTGCCAATATTAGATTTTTACGCTCATCGTTTATAAGAGAAAATAAACCTATGGAGTCATAAATAAGATCGGATTCTAAAAGCAAAAAATTTTCGTCAACCAAAGAAGCACAAACTTCAAGGGTACCCATGCTGCCGGTATTTGCATAATTTTCATTTTTGGCCGTGATAATTGCAGGATATTTTTTTGCAAGGCTGTCATAATACTCGCTGCAATGACCCGTTCCGATTACGATTTTTTCAATTCCGTGAGCAAGGAGCTTTTGTACGGATTGTTCAACAATTGCAGTGCCGCCTATCTCTAAAAAACCTTTCGGCATAGTTTTGGTTTTATCTTTTAAACGCGATCCTAAACCGCCCGCTAAAATTACAGCTTGTTTAATCATTTTTCCCCTCCAAAAATTCCATAAAGGCTCTTTTGTTTTTGATAGGCGATGACTTAGGTCTTCCTAAATCGGCCCGTGCACCTTTTGACACCAAAACTTCAATAAAAATGGAACCGGAGTTTGTACACAGTTCTTTTAATCTTGATTGTAATTCTTCAAGAGTTTTAACGGACACAACCTTATCATAACCGCAAGCTTGAGCAACAGCACATAGATTAATTTTTCTTCCGACAGTGGGCTGGCCGCCGACCGAATCATGCGCACCGTTATTCAACACAATGTGCACCATATTTTTTGGTCGTTGTGTACCTATTGCTGTCAAGCCGCCTAAGTGCATAATTGCGGCCCCATCTCCATCTATACAAAAAACGGTTTTATCCTCTTTAGTCAAAGCGATACCGAGGGCAATTTGTGAAGCATGCCCCATAGAACCGACCGTTAAAAAATCCTTGGCATGACCTTGGCCGTGTTTATCACGCAGCTCATAAAGTTCCCGCGATGCCATTCCTGTGGTAGAAACAAAACAGGCATTTGAAGGAGCATTCAATATTATTTTTTCGATTGCTTCCTCGCGGCTCATCTCGGCAGGAACAGCCTCATTTGTTTTTAACTTATAAGAATCAAAAATTCCTTTACGCACTACAATTGCATAAGGAGAGCTGGAAGCTTTTATATGAGAGTAAGCCTTTTCAAGTTGAGCTCTTGCCTCAGCTTCTTCATCCGAAAGAACACAATAGGGTATTTCCATTGCATCAAGGAGGGAACAAGTAACCCTACCCTGCTTTACATGCTGAGGCTCGTCATGTACATTCGGCTCGCCTCGCCAACCGATTACCAACAGCATGGGAACTGAATACACTTCCCTATCCGCAAGCGAAAGCAAGGGATTAACCGTGTTTCCTAAACCGGAATTTTGCATATAAACAAGAGGGACATTTCCCGTTGCAAAATAATATCCTGTAGCAAGCCCTACGGCGCAGCCTTCATTTGCTGCAATAATATGATTTTTGCTGCCGGCCGTATCGGTTAAATATGCACAAAAGCTTTTTAAAAGGGAATCGGGAACACCGGTAAAAAAGCCGGTACCGTTTTCTTTTAACAACTCATAAAAAAACTGAGGTTTTATCATTTATTTAGTCCCCGGAATAAGTTCCAAAATTTGTTTAATCGAAAGACACATGTCATTGACTTCCAGTGAACGCTCGGCCTCTAAAATTGTCTGAGCCGCTTTAAGCATTGCAGGATATGAAGCTCGTAACATGTGATTGGCATAGATGATTATATTTGCACCCCACCCGGCCAATTCCTTTTCGGTAAATTGATTATATGTTGTGGGCACCAAAACTATCGGTACCTTTTCATATTCCTTTCTAAAACGCTCGCAAAATTCTTTTATGTCATTTCCGTGTTTTTCTTTACTGTGAATCATAACTCCGTCAGCACCGGCTTTAATGTATGCAAAGGCACGCTCCAAGGCTTCATCAACCGAATGTCCTGCTATAAGAGATTCAAGACGGGCTATTATCATAAAGTCCTTTGTAACTTGCGCTCTTTTCCCCTCGGAAATTTTATGACAAAAATCTTCTACATCTGCCAATTCCTGCTTTGCTTCCGTGCCGAAAAGACTGTTCTTCTTTAAACCGACCTTATCTTCAATTATGATGGCAGAAACACCGTTACGCTCAAGGGTCCTCACAGTAAAAACAAAGTGTTCTGTTTTTCCTCCGGTGTCCCCATCATAAATAATAGGCTTGGTAGTACATTCAAGAATATCGGTTAAACCTTGCAAACGGGTTGTAAGGTCAACAGCTTCTATATCGGGTT
The DNA here is from genome assembly GCA_905372345.1 of uncultured Treponema sp. GTDB lineage: Bacteria > Spirochaetota > Spirochaetia > Treponematales > Treponemataceae > Treponema_B. The sequence continues at coordinate 8,303 of CAJPPE010000023.1, forward strand.
TTCCTTTACTTGTAGAGTCTGTCAAGCTTGAAGACCACATTCCATCATAGCGGTGAACACCGTCATCTTTTTGTACTTCAAGATTTTCTATTATGAGCCCCGAAAGACCGGAATGAGCTTCCATTATGCGGACTATCGGTTTAGCTTCAATGAGCCGCCGTAAGGTCTTCATTCTGATTTCGGGGGTAGTGCCTATGTTGTGCATGTTCGCAGCAAGAGCACTTGAATTAATCCCCTTGGTATACGGAACTTCAATAACCTCGCCGCCCCACTCTTTCATCACTTCAATAACTTCATCCCGAATCTTACTTAAAGAACCGCTTTTCCAATCATCACCGTGAATAATAAAATCGGGCTTAAGCTTTTTTAAGTTCGGAATATAAGACCAGTCCTCCTGAGGAATAACTTCACTCACGCCCTTAATATTCTCAACTACCTGTTTACGCTGTTCATACGTAAGATACGGAAGTCTTTTATGGGAAACAATTGCACTATCGGTCAATAAACCGATTATCAGCTGCCCATGTTTTGCACCTTCGTTTATTATGTTAATGATACCGGGGTGAATAATATCCGCAGTAAGTCCTAAATAAACCTTTTTTTCCATAATTAAAATTCCTTAATGTAATCTAAATTTTCTTTACTATAACAAAACGCTGCCCCGCCCTATCAATATGCTCCTTCAAAGCAGGGTTTATTATTCACTCATATATTCAATTACAAAATATTCTTTCACAGTCAGCTTGAAAGGGTTTTCTATATAAAAAAAGCTCTTTTTTTTCAAAAGAGCACAAGAACCCATGCTTTTTTTATCATTTTTATAAAAAAAGCTCATCTTAAAACAAATGACCAGCTGCCTGCAAAAGATCGCCGAAACAGATTCCAATGCCGGAAAAACTTCAATATGCCGTGATAATACAATAAAAAGCAAACATTTTCAATAGGTTACACTGAAAAAACAGCCTTAGTCTGCTCCATAAGCGGTCTTATGCAGTTCTATTATTTTTCTATGTAAAAAATGATCTACGGTGTCTTTTTCAGCCATACCCAAAGGCACTCCCTTATCATCGACTATAGGAACAGCATAGATATCTTTTTCTGTATAAAGCTCATATAGTTCTTTAAGACCTGTTTTTTCGGAACAAACAATATCAGTCGGCTGCATTATGTCCATAGCAAAAACACAGTCATAGATAGCAGTCATGGTTAAGGTTTCTTTTAAGTGATCCAGACTTATCATGCCGGCAAGACCGCCGTCACTATTTTTAACGGCATAATTTAAATTAGGACTGCGGCTAAAGGAATCTATTATAACACTTAAGGGAACATTTTCAGAAATAACGGCAGGAGAATCTGGAGAACAAATTGTTTTTCCGTTCAAGACAACATCTCCTACCGATAAAGTTTCCATCAAATACTCTTCGGTAACATCAAGGCCGCATTCCCCGGATTTTTTTACCCCGTATTTTACACAGATAGGCCCTGCCAATTGAACTATAAAGGTCGTTGCCGTAACTATAAGCAGAACTGTAGGCCCGATTGTATCGGAAAAATCATGGCCGGCCGAAATTGAAAGACCGATTGCAACCCCGGCCTGACTTAATAGGCAAAACGGCAAGTATTTCTTTACGGTTTCAGGCGCCTTTGTAAGAATGGAACCTAAAATAGCACCTATTGTCTTTCCGCATGTGCGTAAAATAACATATAAAAGAGCCAAAAGGCCTACAAAGGGTGTTACATTCCAAATGTTCAATTTTGCCCCAACCAAAACGAAAAAAAGCACATAGATGGGAGGGGTAAAATTTTCTACTAAAGTAAAAGTGGAACGGGTTTTTGCAGGAGCAAAATTAACCATAAAAAAGCCTAAGGCCATTGCCGCTAAGATAGTATCCAGATCAAGAAGATAAGCAATACCTGTAGAAAGAAGAAGGCAGCCCAATGAAAAGCCTAAAATTCTGCCTGAATCAGTCATCATATTTCTTATAATCAAACTTAACAAAAAGCCTATTATACTTCCCAAACAGATAGAGCCGAAAATATTATACAGAAGCAAAAGAATCTGTTTTCCGAAACTCGCCGTTTGGGCACCCAAAAGAGATGCTGCAATCGAAGAAGCAAGGGCATATAACACAAGGGCTACGGCATCATCCATGGCAACAATACCTAGAACCGTCGTTGTTAATGGACCTCTGGTTCTGTTTTCGCGTAAAACATCGGTAGTTGCCGCAGGAGCTGTTGCAGAAGAGATTGAGCCTAAAATCAAGCCTAAAGAAATAGAAGAAGCGAAATCCTTTGTAACAAAATATGCAACAAGGGAAATTACGATAGAAACCGTTATAAACGGAACTATGGATTCAAAAATCAAGATACCGACAAACTGGGTTCCGTACTTTTTGATTACCTTTGTTTTTAACTCCCCTCCGATTAAAAACCCGATAAGAGCTAAAGCTATACTCGATAATGGATCCAAGGCAGTAATTATTTGTGCCGACAAAATCTGAAAACCGGACTGCCCTATTATTATGCCGATTACAATATAACCTACAACCTGAGGAATCTTTAGTTTTTTAAAAAGGGTTCCTCCAAGGGCACCTAAAAGCAATATTATGCCTAAAAGTAAAATAAGATTTGTATTTTCAAGCCGTGAAAAGTGCATAAAAGCGGGAAGGAATTCAGCCAATTTATTCATATCTGTAAATACTACCCCTTTCAAAAAAAAATGTAAATATGATAACGGAAGAAAAGCTCGTTTTTTTTAATATTTGTTTTTTCTCGGATAGATTTAATTAAAACTTTTCACTAAATTGACACGGACTTAAAAAGAGTGTAAACTCCTCCTATGACCCTGTATGAATATTATATCGT
>CAJPPE010000024.1 GCA_905372345.1 uncultured Treponema sp.
AACCTTTTCAAACGAGGTGAGCAGTTTATTTTATACATAGAAGCAAATAGCTCTTGTGCATTTAAAGAATATGTAATATATTTATGGAAAGATATACAACATAGGGAGATTTTAAATGAAAAAAATCATTTCAGTATTATCAATCGCACTGCTATTGCTTGCAATATCAAGCTGCGGAGGCAAGTCGGAAAAGAACAGTACTGTTCTTAAAGTAATAAAAGAAGCCGAAGGAATGACCCTTGATCAGCTTTTTGAAAAGGCCTATGAAGAGTCAAACGGAAAGGTTCTAAAAGGTTTGGGTAACTCAAGCCGTGGTAAGACTGCGGGAGAGACCTTTGTTGAGGCAATGAAGGCAAAATATCCTGACTATACCGGAAAAATAGATTGGTCTCAGCCTAAGAACAATACTATTTTTGACCAGCTTACAAACGATAATAAAAACGTTAATCCCGAATTTTCTATGACTCTTATTCAGGATGGAGCACAGATTAAGGCTAAGATGATTGATACGGGCATCTTACATAATTTTGTTCCTAAAGAATGGAAAGAATCTGCGGGTACCGATATGAAAGAAAACGGAAATCCCTTGGCCTTGCAAACTTTGAGTAAAGTTTTTATGTACAATAATGTCGAAGCTTCAAACAAGTTTTTAAATGTCTGGGATTTTGTAAAAGAAGGTCAAAGTCCGCTGTTTATGGGTTTGGAATCCGAACCTATCGGAAAAAACTTTTTGCTCATGCTTACTCATGAAAAGTATTCAAAGGTTGTAAAAGCCGCTTATGATGCTTTGCCTGAAGCCGATAAAGCTTATTTTAAGCCCATTGTAGACGGCTTGGAAAAAACGGCTAAAGAGCTTGGCTTAAATGAAAACGGAAAATATGCCCTCGCATGGATCAAACTATTTGTTTCTCAGTTTAACATGAAAACCGATGACGGCCCCATCAGCGTAGACTTGGTAAAAAAATCTTCTAAAGATCAAACCGGTTTATTGGTTTATTCCAAATTACGTTCTATAAAGGAAACAGACGAATCTTCCGTAAACAATATTACCGTTGCTGCTTATCAGGACGGATATATCGGCTTCGGAGGCTATGCATATAAGCACTATTTGCAGGTCCTAAACAATGCTCCTCTTCCTTGGACGGCATGTGCTTTTATTGCTTACATGGTAACTACAAAGGAAGGCTTCCATCCTTGGGGAAAGGATATGGGCGGATACAGCTCCAATCCTGCTATCAATCAAGATCACAGCATGGACGGATATGTTGATGAAGAAGTAAACGGCGAAGTTAAAAAAATAAATAAATTCCCCGCTAAAAATGATAGAGGCTATGACTGGTGGACAGGAGAAGGAAAAGGCGGCTTAATTGTCGAAGAGCCCGTATACTGTGCAAGTGTAACCTTTACCGTAGGTGAATGGATCAGCTCTTTAAGAAACTAAAAGATTATTAAAAAATTAATCTGAATTTATTAAGCCTCTAAAAACTATGACAGGTTTTTAGAGGCTTTATTATTAAATGTATGCTTCTGCCGTATGGTAAAGAAGAATATTGCATAAATGCTTTAGTTATAGTATAATCAAAGGAAGATAATGTGTGGAGGAGATTTTGGCTAAGACAATTCCGGTTTTTTTAAATCAAAGCAAAGATTTTTTTAGAAAGCCTCAAAACCTGATATTGCTGATATTCGGTGTTGTGCTCTCTGTTACGACTATAGCTCCGATAGTAACTATTCTTTTGGACACGGTTACGGTTCATCCCGGTACCATAGATGCTATGCATGGGCCTGACGGTTTTACCGTTTTTAACTGGAAAGATATTTTTACCGGCTCTCTTGCCATAAGGAATTTTTGGAACCCGCTTACAAACACTCTGCTGCTTGCGATATTCAGCTGTATAGGGGCTATCTTAATAGGCGGAATTTTTGCATATTTGATTACACGTACAAATATAAAATGCAAAAAATATCTTAATGTCGTTTTTATTTTTCCGTATATAATGCCTCAGTGGACATTGGCTCTTACTTGGATGAACTTATTTAAGAGCACTGCCGTTACGGGAGGCTCTAACGGAATACTTGCAGATCTTTTCGGAATTACAATGCCTGCATGGTGGGCTGAGGGTCTATTCCCTTCAATTGTTGTTTTGTCCCTGCACTATGCAGCCTTTGCCTATATCTTAATAGGCGGCATATTTAAAAATATGGATTCCAATTTGGAAGAAGCTGCCTTGATTTTAAATACCTCAAAATCAAAGATTTTCCGTAAAGTAACCCTTCCATTATTAAGACCTGCCATCCTATCGACCATCTTGCTCGTTTTCGGAAGTGCTATGGGTAGCTATCCGGTTCCTCACTATTTAAAACTGACAACCCTTTCCACCAAATACATAGACTTAAAGGTTGTAAGAACGGGGCAGGCCAGTATTATCGGCGTAGTGATGATGCTCTTCGGAATTTTAATTCTGATTACAAACAGGCTCAGCATGAAATCCCGAAAAAATTATACGACAATTACGGGAAAGAGCGGACAGGTAAGCAAGGTAAATGTGGGAAAAATCGGGCAATATTTAATTCCCGCAATTTTAATTATCTTTACCTTATTTACCGGAATATATCCGGTTATCTCCTTTGCCTTTGAAACCTTTTTGCCCAACCCGGGAGACTACAGCTTTTTTAGGACGGGTAATTTTGCAAACCTAACCTTAAAATGGTGGACACATCACTCGGCAGAAGATGTCGGTATGTATGGACAATTCGGTATTTTATATAACCGTGCCTTTTGGATGAGTTTTAAAGGAACAATGATTGTTGCCTTTTTCTGCGCCTTCCTTGCAGGAACGATAGGGCTTTTGATAGGCTATTCGGTAAGCAAGCATAGAAGAAACAAGTTTGCAAATTACGTAAACGACATAGCTTTTTTGCCCTACCTTTTGCCTTCGCTTGCAGTTGGTATAGCCTTCTTTATATTCGGGTCTATGCTGGGAATATATGATACATTTTTACTTTTAATAATAGTCGGAACAATTAAGTATATTCCTTTTTCGTCGAGAAGCTCTCTTAACTCGATGCTTCAAATCAGCAATGAAATAGAAGAGTCTGCTTTGATACAGGATACGCCCTGGCATAAGCGTATGACAAGGATAATAATTCCCATTCAAAAGACGGCAATTTTAAGCGGCTATCTTTTGCCGTTTATAACATGCGTTCGGGAATTAACCTTATTTATGCTCTTGTGCAGTCAGTCCAAGATAAGCACAACCATGCTTGACTATTATGATGAAATGGGCTTATACGCCTTTTCAAGCGCAATCAACTTAATTTTAATTATATTTATTTTGGCCGTAAATTTCGGATTAAACAAGCTTACAAAGGCCGGAATCGATACGGGTGTAGGAGGTCAATAATGCCTGAGATAATTTTACAAAATCTTACCAAAAGATGGGGAAAATTTTACGGAACGGATAATTTAAATTTAACCATAGAGAATAATTCGTTTATAACCCTGCTGGGGCCTTCAGGCTGCGGCAAAACGACCACGCTTAGAATGATTGCCGGTCTTGAAACTCCGACAAGCGGAAAGATAATCATCGACGGGGAAACGGTTTTTGACAGCGAGAAAGGTATAAACATTCCTGCAAATAAAAGAAAGGTCGGTTTTTTGTTTCAAAACTATGCCCTTTGGCCTAACATGACCGTTTATGAAAACATAAGTTTCGGCTTAAAAAATATCAAAGAACTTTTGCCTCTCTGCGATTTTGAAATTAAAAGAATAGATGACTTAAAAAAGATTTTAAATGAATGTGGAAAAGCTGTGGAAATTATTATCGATTCGCAGACTAAAGACAAGAAAAAAGGTAATAGGCTTGACGAAAAAACTGCCTTGATAAAATTAATAGATAACTTTATTATTTCAGAATATACGGCAAAAATGATTTTGTCTTACGGGCTTGAAAAAGCTGAAAATCGTGAAGAAAAAGTAAAGGCAATAATTTCCGGCTTAGATGAAAAGAGAGCTTCTCTTTTAGAAAAGCACAAGAAAAACGGTTTTTCGGTAAATGATAACTACGAACTTGTAGATGAAAAAGGCGAAGTTGTAAAAAAAATACGCAAGCTCGAAAACGAAGAAATAGACTTAATAGTTCGCCGTGTTTCCCGCATCGTAAAAATCGGAATGTTTATGGATCGGTATCCCAATGAACTTTCTGGCGGACAACAGCAAAGGGTTGCCATTGCCCGAACCTTAGCTCCCGGGCCTAAGGTGCTTTTTATGGATGAGCCCCTTTCAAACCTTGATGCAAAACTCCGGCTTGAAATGCGGAGCGAATTGCAGCGCCTTCATTTGGATACAAAATCGACATTTATCTATGTTACCCATGATCAGCTGGAGGCTATGACTCTGGCAACAAAGATATGCTTGATGGATAACGGTCTTTTGCAGCAATATGATGCTCCCTTGGATATCTATGAAAAACCGGTAAACTTATTTACCGCAGACTTTATAGGAAATCCTTCGATAAATTTTATAGAAGCTGCGGGTGAAACTTCTGCAGACGGAGATTTTAATTTAAGCTGTTTAGAAGGCTTGAAATTTAAGTTTAAACCCGCTCAGAAAATAGATTATGAAGAATGGCTTTTGCAAACAGAGGCTGAAATTAAAAAACAAAGAGAAGAAGAAGCCGAGCGCACAAAAAATGCAGAAAAGGAAAATAAGATTTTGCCTTTTAAGTATCACATTGCAAAGGCAGATGAAGCGGAGTTTGATTTAAATTCTCCGGCACCGACTGAAAAAGATTTTATCATTGGAGTCCGTCCTGAGTTTATTAAAATACATGAAAACGGAAAACTGACAGGTTCTATATACAGCTCGATGCCCACAGGTATGGAAACTACCGTCAAAATTAAGGTGGGGAACTTCCTTTTAACGGGTGTCGTATTTTTAAACATAACCTACAAGATAGGCGAAAAAATAAAATTCGATATTGAAGGCGATAGAATTATGCTCTTTTCAAGCCTTAATCAAAGACTGATTTCTTTGGGGTACTTGGAAGAAGAGGATCATAGAAAATAGTTGACGATTCAGTACTTAAAAACATTGCATAATGAGAAGGATATTTAACAGTGCATCTGCTTGTTACTTTGCGGGTTTTAATTTTTTGTAATAATGCTTGCTTAATTTGGCGTTTTAGAGTATAATGACTGCCATATATGACGCACGGATCAAAAGGTTCTGACAGTAAAAAAGCAATCTCCTCCCCCGAAGACATTTTAAAACAGGTTTTCGGGTATGATGAATTCAGACCCTTTCAAAAAGAAATTATAGACAGCCTTCTGCAAAAAAAAGATGTCCTTGCGATAATGCCTACAGGCGGCGGAAAATCTCTATGCTATCAGGTTCCTGCTCTTATTTTTGAAGGGGTAACCATAGTAGTTTCCCCCCTTATTTCCCTTATGCATGACCAGATTTGCGGTTTGGAGACTATCGGTGTTGAGGCGGTTGCCTTGAACAGCTCCTTGGATTGGGAAAAATATGCCGATAATATACGCCGTATAAAAAATGGAGAAGTAAAAATCCTTTATGTTGCTCCTGAAACGCTGGTCAGTGACCGATGTAAAGAGCTGCTTTCTTCAATAAAAGTGGATTGTCTTACGATAGATGAAGCTCACTGCATTTCGGAATGGGGACATGACTTTAGACCGGAATACAGGCAGTTGGCTGATATACGCAAGCTATTAAAAGAATCGGTCTGTCTTGCCATAACGGCAACAGCAACCGAAAAAGTGCGTTCGGATATAAAAAAAATGCTAAAGCTCAAAACTCCAAAAGAGTTTATTGCCGGTTTTAACCGCAAAAATATTTTTTTGGAAGTTAAAGAAAAGCAAAAGCCTTTTGAACAAGCCTCGGAATTTCTAAAAGAACATAGGGGCGAAAGCGGAATTATTTACTGTTTTTCCCGCAAACAGGCGGATACCTTGGCCGTTCAACTATCGGTTTTAGGCTATAATGCAAAACCCTACCATGCAGGACTATCCGACGAGCTTAGGCAAAAAACTCAAAACGATTTTATCAATGACGATATAGAAATAATTGTAGCGACAGTGGCCTTCGGCATGGGAATAAATAAGCCTAATGTAAGGTTTGTTATTCATTTTGATTTGCCTAAAAGCATTGAACAGTATTATCAAGAAATAGGCAGAGCGGGCCGAGATGGAAATCCGGCTCATGCTCTTTTGCTTTTTTCGGCTGCCGACATTTTTAAGCTTAAATTCTTGATGCAGGATAAATCTCCCGATGAGGTTAAAAAGGCCGAAGCAATGCTTTCCGCTATTAGTAACTATGCTCAAGCAAACAGCTGCCGCCGGCGGGCGATTTTAAAATATTTCGGAGAAAATATATCCGAAGAAAAATTAAAAGAAATACAGGGCGAAGCTCCTTGCTGTGATTTTTGTTCCAGAGAAAAAATAGAAAAAACCGATTTGACGGTTCCCGTGCAGAAATTTTTATCCTGCGTTGTCAGAACCGGCTGCCGATTCGGAGCCAGCTATATAATCGATGTTCTTTTAGGTTCAAAGCAAAAAAGAATACTTGAAAACAAGCATAATGATCTTTCCGTCTGGGGAATCGGCACGGAATTCAATAGAGAAGGCTGGTTTAATCTTGTCCGTGTCTTATTGGCGGAAGACTATCTTGTAAAAGATGAAGACTACTCGGTATTGTCGCTTACTCCAAAAGCAAAAGAAGAGCTTCAAGCCCGAACAAGTATCATGCTTCCTTTTAATTATGAAAAAGACAATTCCGCTAAAAAAGAAGTAAAAGAAAAATCAAAGCCTCAAACATTTGAAAATAATTTAGATGTACGCGGTAAGGCTATAGTAAATGCACTAAAGCAAAAACGAAGAGAACTTGCCGATGAAGCAAGAGTTCCTGCCTATGTTATTTTTTCGGATAAGACCATCTTCGATTTGGGTATAAAAAAACCTGCAACAATTGCTGAGCTTGATAATATCTTCGGAATAGGAAAAGCAAAAAAAGACAAATACGGAGAATTGATTATCAAACTTGTTACCTCTCATAATAAAAAGAAATTTGATTAGGATTTTTAAATATGAATATCTTAGTTGATAAATTTAAAGAAGTCTTAATGTCGGTTTTACCGATTGTTATTTTGACTACTATCTTGAATTTTGTATTTATTCATATAGATTACAGTGTCTTTATTAGATTTTTAATCGGGAGTGTATGCATAATATTCGGCCTTGCTTTTTTTCTGTTTGGAATCGAAATGAGCGTTACAAAAATCGGTTTACAGATGGGAAAAGAAATTACAAAACGGAATAAAATTTTTATCTTGATTTTAGGAGGCTTTGCCCTCGGATTTTTAATTTCGATTGCAGAACCGGATTTACAGATTTTGGCAAGTCAGGTAAAGACGGTAACAAAAAGCGGAATTCCGGCATTAAGACTCATAGTAGTTGTTTCTGTCGGTGTTGCAGCCTTTGTGGTTTTCGGTATTTTGAGAACCGTATTTAATGTTTCGCAAAAAATTGTTTTTGCTCTTTCTTACGGCGTAATATTTTTGCTCTCTCTTTTTTCGTCTTCCGAATTTATTTCGATATCATTTGATTCTTCGGGAACAACTACAGGCGCAATAACCGTGCCTTTTATTTTGGCCCTAGCCGCCGGTGTTTCCGAGATGAAAAAAGACTCGGCCGCTTCCGAAAGAGACGCATTCGGGCTTGTAGGTATGGCATCTGCCGGAGCAATCTTAGCGGTATTGGCTTTGAGCGTATTCGGGAAAACAAAAGAAATATCCGCCGATGATTTTGTCTTCAATGTAGACATAAACTCACAAATATTTTATCCCTTTGCGGAGCATTTTTTGCCGGTACTTTATGAGTGTCTTTTATCCCTTTTACCCTTAACCGTAATATTTTTAATTACAAACTTTGTAAGTATAAAGTTGAGGGCCAAAGATTTAATTCCCATCATTAAAGGTCTTATAATCACATTGATAGGTTTATTTCTATTTATGTGGGGAGCAAAATCGGGCTTCTTGGATATAGGAATAGCGATGGGAAGCCGGCTCGGCGAAATAGGAACCCGCCCACTAATCCTTTTTATCGGTGCTCTGATAGGTATTGTTTCTATTTTGGCCGAACCTGCCGTTTATGTTTTGACGGTACAAATAGAAAACGTAACGAGCGGCCATATTCCGCGTAAAATAGTTTTAATATTTTTATGTATAGGCGTCAGTTTTGCGGTAATGCTGTCGTTATTAAGAATTATAGAACCGGCCTTTCAGTTATGGCATATTTTACTTCCCGGATATATGGTTTCACTTTTATTATCAGTCATTGTTCCGGATCTTTTTGTAAGTATAGCCTTTGACGCAGGAGGTGTTGCTTCAGGCCCCATGACTGCAACCTTTGTTTTATCCCTTGCACAGGGACTTGCCGATTATACGCCGACAGCAAATGTTTTAATAGACGGATTCGGTATTATAGCTGCCGTAGCTTTAGCTCCTATTATTTCATTGCAAATTTTAGGATTGATATTTAAGATTAAAACCGGAGGAGAACAAAAATGAAAGATTTTTCCCTTCTGATTATTTTAGTACCTTTTGGGCGTGCACGTAAAATAGTAAAGTACGCTAAAGATAAGGGCCTTACCGGAGCTACAATAATGATTGCTTTCGGTACGGTAAAAAGTAAAGTACTTGATTTTTTGGGAATTCAAGAAACAAGAAAAGAATTGATTTTAACGGCCGGACATGGAGATTTTTTAGACGGTCTTATGGATGAGCTGAATAAAAAGTTCAATCTTACTCGTAAAAATTTCGGCATAGCATTCCGTCTGCCTTTAAGTTTTATTAATATTGAAAATGCCCTAGAAGGCGAAAAGCCCGTATTTAAACGGGAGGAGGTAAAAACTATGAAGTTTGCAATATTTACTGTTGTTAATAGAGGAAAAGCAAGTGAAGTCGTTGATGCTTCGCTGGAAGCCGGAGCAAAAGGGGGAACAATAATCCATGCAAGAGGTTCCGGGCTTAACCAAACAAAGCTTATCTTTGATATGGAGATTGAGCCCGAAAAAGAAATTGTTTTAACTATTGTCGATGACGATAAGCTTGAAAATGTTGTCGAAGCAATCAGAAAAAATTCCGATGTAGAAAAAGAAGGGCATGGAATTCTTTTTGTTATTCCGGTAAGCAAGGCTTACGGTATAAAATAGGTATTTATAGAATGAACGAACCTCCTCCGCAATGGTTTTATATTCTGCTTTTAATTACTCTTCTTTTTTTATCGATGATGTTTTCATCGGGGGAAACAGCCTTTTTATCCGTAAATAAATTGAAGATAAAATATTTACGCGAAAAGAAAAATAAAAAGGCTGCAAGAGTTGAAAAAATTTTAAAAGATAAACAAAAGTTTTTAACAACTTCTTTGATAGGAAACAGTCTGGTAAATATTTTAATATCGGTACTATTAACGGCTTTAATGGTAGAGCTTGTTGGGGCTAAAGGGTTAAGCATTGCAGTAACGGCTGCAACTATTGCAATTTTAATTTTCGGAGAGATACTTCCTAAATCGATTGCTTTGGTTTTTTCCGAACCGATAGCCTTAAAATTTTCAGGCTTTATTTTGTTTTTAATTAAAGTGCTTGCCCCTCTTGAATGGCTTTTTTCGGGCTTTACAAAATTCTTTTTAAAATTTTTAGGCGTAAAAAATCTGCAATCGAATGAAGCCTTAACCGATGAAGACCTAAAAGATTTTTTTGATGTACGCCAAGAACATGGAGATTTGCGTTCGGAAGAAAAAGCCGTCCTCGAAAAAATATTAAGCTACGGTGATATAACCGTAAAAAATATTATGACACCCAGACCCGATATAATAGGCCTTACAGCTGATGTAAACCCGGAAGAAATTATAGGGCTTTCTCACTCTTCACGATTTTCAAGGTTTCCGGTTTATGAAGAAGACATAGATGAAATTATCGGCATTTTTTATATTAAAGATTTTTTGTTTTCGGAAGCGGCTGCAAAAGATTTCTTGCAGGAGTCAAAAGAAAAATTCGATATAAAAAAATATTTACGCAAACCTGTTCTTGTTTTTGAAAATACCGAGCTTTCAAAGTTGCAGGAAATATTTAGAAAAGAAAAGCAGAACATGGTTGTGGTTATCGACGAGTACGGCGGAACTTTAGGTATTGCAACTCTTGAAGATTTAAATGAAGAGATATTCGGAAACATAGCCGATGAATACGATACCGATGCTGCTGCTGCCGAGGAACCCAATCTTGATAATATAAATGATGAAACTAGTCAAAATCTTGGGCAAACTATTTTAGGCAGCATGAGGCTGAGCGATTTAAATGAAAATCTGGGAACTTCATTTTCTTCCGAGTATTATGACACAATAGGCGGTCTTATTATGGAAAAATGCGGAGAGGTTCCGCAAATAGGTTCCACCATAAAAATAGAAAACTATAATTTTACGGTTATAAAAACCGAGGGAAACAGAATAAGCGAACTGCAAGTAAATATTGCGGGAGATGAAGAATGAAGTTTGAATTAGCTTTAATGATAATAGAATTTATAGCTCTTCTTTTTTGTGCATTTTTCTTTTCTGCAACCGAAACGGCAATTACTGCAATTACAAGAACCGAATATAAGGCAATAAAAAAAAGCCGGACAAAAAAAAGCCGAAGACTTGCTTTTCTTATTGAAAGAAAAGACGAGATTGTAAGTGCGACCCTGATAGGCACCAATTTTGTAAACACCCTTTCTTCGGCTTTGATAACGGCCTTTGTGATAGATATGTATGGACAGCAGCATATTCCGCTGGCTACTGCTATTACAACTGTTCTTATAATTATCTTTGCTGAAATCTTACCCAAGGCTGTAGCCGCTTACAATGCCGTAGAAATTACAAAAACATTTTTAGTACCGCTGTCGGTTGTAAGGCTGTTTTTAAAACCCTTTATTTTTATTTTTTCGCTCATTTTTTTATCCTTGATAAATTTTAAAATTTAGCGACAGGGCGTAAAAATTTAAGGCGCATAATTTAAAACCCGAGCCGTCAAAATTTAACTACTTTATAAACC
>CAJPPE010000025.1 GCA_905372345.1 uncultured Treponema sp.
CCCTTCGTTACGACGCAAGCGTCGGGGTATTAAACCCTCCGCACGAATAAAAAAAGACGGCTGGTATTTAGATTCAACAGTAGGGTCTCATTATCACTATTTACACAAAACTAAAAAAGGCAAGGTTACAATTCCATTTCATGGTAACAAAGATTTATCAAAGTTAGTTATAAACAGTATTTTAAAGCAAGCAGGCTTAAAGGAGTAGAAAATGTATTTATATCCGGCAATATTTTATAAAGACGAAACAGGTGGGTATTCCGTAGCTTTTTATGATTTTGAATTGGCTACTTGCGGTGATACACTGCAAGAAGCTTTTGTTATGGCAGAAGAGGCTTTAACCGGACGCATACACTTAATGCTAAAAGATAATGAAAAACTCCCTATACCGTCAGAGGTCTATAATATTAAAAAACCTAAAGAAGCGGAATTTATTACACTCATCAAAACGGACAGGAAATATCTAAAGAAAGATAAATCTCTTAGAAAGAATGTAACAATTCCCGAATGGCTTGCAGAAGCTGCCGAAACAGCCAATCTTAATTTTTCGCAGGAATTACAAAATGCCCTTAAAGCAAAATTGCAGATTGGGTTGTAGCAAAGAATGATTTTATTTAACCGCAAGGGGCATAAAGAGCGCAAGGAATTTTAATAGCTATGTATAATTTTAAGAACTTTTCCATTTGAGTAAATTGGCGACTTTAAAATAGTTAACGATAATTACATATCATATTCTTCAGGTTTGATGTCCGGTGCTTTATCCAAAACGGACAAAAACTTTTCTTTAGAGCCTTTTTTTGACCGTTTTTCAAGATAGTTTTCGGTTTGTAGTGCTGTCAATTTTTCGCCTATTGCAGCCGTTATAAACTGATTGATTGAAATGTTATCGAATTTGGAAACTTCTTTTACCATTGTATGGTATGAATCCGGTATTCTAATACTCAATGTACTCATTTTTTTCTCCATTATTTATTTTATTTATAAATTCTGCCGGGCTTAGTGCGACTATACCTAAATGTTCAGCTTCCTTAAAATCTTTTTTATTGTATGTTATTATACACTTACTGTTGGAATGAATTGCTAACTCCAATATGTGATCATCATGTGGATCTTTTAAATATGGCCTCCACAAATAAAAAAGTTTTATCTTCTTTCCAATATAACAAAGATAGTTGATAAAATCATCAATGTCTTTGTCTGAATAATAGTTCCGATTTAAGTGCTTTTTTAAAATAGCTTCATATTCCAAAATAAGCGGAACAGAAATAGCAAAATCAAATTTACCTGTATCTATAATTCTTAATAGTTGATTTGATCTTCCATTTTTACTTTTTAGGGCGGATAAAATTATATTTGTGTCTATAACCACTATTGGAATCTTCATTATATGGTATTATATATGATACTGATTTTTGTGTCAAGCTAACTTTATTTTAGAGCGAATAGTAGAAAATACATATTCATGAGAAAGCCTAACATTATATTCAATACGACTATATAAAAAATTATGCAATATCGGCTTGACAAGTGTGCCGAGAAAGAGTATTATATTACTTAGTAATATTACTAAGTAATATAATTGGAGGGTAAGATGGAAGCCTGCAAGCGGACGGAAGATACAAAAGATCTGATACTTAAAAGTGCAAAAAAATATTTTCTTGAATACGGCTATCAGGCGGCTCCTCTTAGGAAGATTGTATCGGAAGCAGGATTTACGCCCGGAGCATTATACGGCTATTTCAACTCAAAAGAAGAGCTTTTTTATGCAATTACCGATCCGGTAGCAAATAACTTGATGGAGGTACTTGACCGTATCAGAAGCGAAATGGATGCTTTGCCCAAAAAAGAACGGCTCTACGGTATGGGCAAGGTCTACTACCCGAATATTCCTAAAATCGTTGATATTCTGATTGCGGATAGAGATGCCGTAAAACTCATTGTAAACGGGGCAAAGGGGACAAAGTACGAGAATTTTCTTGATACCATAGCCGGACGAAACGCTTTGACTATCAGTAAAACCGTAAAAAATATTGAAGAAAAAACCATTCGCCCTATTAAAGAACAGACGATAGAAGTCTTGATGGAAGGTTATATTGCAACACTGTTTAGGCTCATCATTTCGGACAAGGACAGGGAAACAATTGTCCGGTGTATGGAAATGATAGGAAAAATATATGAAACGGGAATTATCGCACTTATGCAAAAAGTTTTTATGGGAGAATGAAAATGACAGCTGAAAAAATTTTTGAAATTCCGCAAATGTCTGCGGATTGGATCAGGAATGAAGTGAATAAGAAATTTCAACCTGATGAGGCCGAAAAAAAGTATCGGGAGGTTATTGAAACCTACGAAAAGTTTGCAAATGATGCACCGAGTATCGGCGGCAAAGACAATCCGATGTCTAAAAACTTTTACGGAGCCCTTTCGGCCTTTGCGTATTATGAATGTATGAACCGCAGTATGCTGCCCGATGAAATTACGGCTATGTGTTACGGTATGATGATCGGCAATAAAAAAGGCGGTCAGCTTTCGCGGTTCAACCTTAACAATAGGCTGGTACAAAAACTCTTTCACGGGCTTTTCGGTCTGAGAGCACGCAAGCTGAACAAGCACAAAGAAGACGGCTCATGGAACAATACATGGGGAATGAAAATAAACCCGCTGCATCACAAAGAAGGAATCAGCATTCACCTGATCGGATGCCCCATTGCCGATTTTGCAAAAAAGAACGGATACGGTGAATTGATGCCGTATTTTTGCGAAACGGATAAGGCGGTTATGGAACATTTCGGCAGCACTCTTTACAGGGAACACACCGTTGCCGACGGATACGAAGACTGCGACTATTGGATTAAAAACAAAGACGAGTAAATCTTTGTCCGGCAGTTTTTTCAATGCCTTGCTTTTTTGTAAAAAATCGCTTATAATCGGCTTCCAATGAATCTTGAAGCTTTTATTTTAGGCTGCGGCGGAATGATGCCGCTTCCATATAGACATTTAACATCGGTTTTGCTTCGCCGTGAGGGCGATTTGTTTTTGTTTGATTGCGGGGAGGGAACTCAGGTTGCTCTGCGCCGCCTTAATTTGCGCTGGAAAAGAATCAATGCTATTTTTATAAGCCATACTCATGCAGACCATATAACCGGGCTTCCGGGGCTTCTGATGCTTTCATCTCAAGTTGACAGGGATGAGCCCCTTTACATAATAGGCCCTCCAAAGGTTGCCGAATATGTGGAAACCAGCCGCAAAGTTTTAGATATGTATATCAATTATGAAATTATCGTAAAAGAAATAAAGGAGCCGGGCGTCGTTTATTCTACCGAGGAATTTCAGGTACGCTCTTTTTGGCTGGATCATACAAAGCCCTGTATGGGATACACCTTTGAAGAGTTTGAGAGGCCGGGGGAATTTAATCCCGAAGCTGCAAGAGCCTTAAATGTTCCATGCGGGCCCCTTTGGTCAAAGCTTCAAGGAGGAAGTGAAGTAGTCTCCGCTGACGGAAAAACTATCCGCCCCGAAGATGTTATGGGCCCTAAAAGAAAGGGCAGAAAATTCAGCTTTGTAACCGACACAAAATATTTACCATCCATTGCTCAAGAAGTAAAACATTCCGACTTTTTTGTATGCGAGGGGATGTTTGAAAAAGGCATGGAAAAAGATGCTGCCGAAAAAAAACACATGACCTGTACTCAGGCAGCTCAAATTGCTAAAGATGCCGAGGTCAAAAAGATGGCTCTGATTCATTACAGTCCGCGGTACACCGATAACGAGCTTAAAGTTCTTTTGGACCATGCCAGAGAAGTTTTCCCCGAAACAATCCTTTCAAAAGACAGAATGAATATTCAACTGGAATATGAAGATTAAAAATTCTTTTAAAGCCTATTTTATAATTTGACATAAATCTGAAAACAGTGTATAATTTACTCGCTTTGTTAGATTAATTGTCTATAAGAAACTTAATTCGTAACTTTTAGCAATTAACATACAAAAAGGAGTTTCTATGAAGAATATTTTTAAAATTTTCATCGGTTGTCTTCTAATTCTTGGGGTGCTGACTTCTTGCAGCAAAGAAGAAGGCAAAAAGGCTTTGATGGTCGGTATGGTTACGGATGCAGGAACCATAGACGATAAATCCTTTAACCAGGGAACTTGGGAAGGTATTAAAAAAGCCGAAAGTGAGCTTGGTGTAAAGGTTAAATATTTAAAACCTGTCGGAACAACCGAAGCCGACTACATCAAAGAAATCTCAAACCTATATGATTCAGGATATAAATTTATTATTTGTCCCGGATTTAAATTTGAGACGGCCGTATTTAAGGCCCAGTCCAAGTACAAAGATGCAAAATTTATCATAATCGACGGAAATGCTCATCCTGCCGATGCATATGATGCCCAAAACGGACCTAATACAATCGGAATCAGCTTTTTAGAAAATGAAGCCGGTTTCTTGGCCGGTGTTGCCGCTGCTTTACAGCAAAAAACCGGAAATTTCGGCTTTATCGGCGGTATGGAAATCCCTGCAGTACAAAAATTTAACTGGGGATGGCAGCAAGGTATTAAGTATGCAAACGAAAACCTTGGTACCCAAATTGAGATTTATCCTGAAAACTTCATATATCAGGGCGGATTTTCCGACATCGCAGCAGGTCAGCAGATTGCTGCTTCTATGTATGACAGGGGCGTTACCGTAATCCATGCTGCAGCCGGAGGTGTTGGTGTAGGCGTTATAAATGAAGCAAAAACCAGAACTCAGGCAGGAAAAAAAGTTTGGGTAGTAGGTGTTGACGTTGATCAATATGCGGAAGGAGTCATAGCAGACGGTTCTTCTATAATTCTTACATCTGCAATGAAGTATCTTGACAAGGCTTTTTATGATATGATTAAAGAAGAATTGAACGGAACATTCGCCGGCGGACGCTCATTATTGTTCTCTGTAAAAGAAAACGGTGTAGGAATTCCTGCTAAGAATCCTAACCTTTCCGATGATGTACAGCAAAAGGTAAACGAAATTTATCAAAAAATAAAGAACGGCGAGATTGTAGTAAGTGCAGCTCAAGGTGATTTATTTAAATAAAACTTAAAGAAGTTTACAAAGTCCTCTTTCTAAAGAAAGATCTTTTTTTAAGGAAAGCGCCTTTCTAAGGAAAGTTCCTTTCTAATGAAAGGGGGCCGTTTCTTATTTTTTGAGGAGTTCAAATTGTCCCATTCTGATTATGTGATTGAAATGAGAAATATCCGCAAGGAATTTCCCGGAATCGTGGCAAACGATGATATAAGCCTGTGCGTTAAACAGGGAGAGATACATGCGATTTTGGGAGAAAACGGAGCGGGGAAATCTACCCTGATGAGTATCCTCTTCGGTCTTTACCATGCCGATAGAGGAGAAATCTACGTAAAGGGAAACAAGGTAAAAATAAACAGCCCCAACGATGCAAATGATCTGGGGATAGGAATGGTGCATCAGCATTTTAAGCTCATTCATAATTTTACCGTAACCGAAAATATCATTTTGGGTAAAGAAGGCGGTTTTATCCTAAACAAAAAAGAAGCCGAAAAGCGCATAAAAGAGTTAAGCGATAAATACGGCCTTTTTATTGAACCTGATGCTCTTATAAGCAATATCACTGTAGGTATGCAGCAAAGGGTTGAAATATTAAAAATGCTTTACAGGAATGCCGACATTCTCATCTTCGATGAACCTACGGCAGTTTTAACTCCTCAAGAAATAAACGAACTTATGCAGATTATGCGGAACCTTGCCGCAGAAGGTAAGGCCATAATTCTTATTACCCATAAATTACAGGAAATTTTGGATGCAGCCGACAAGTGTACGATTATAAGGCGTGGAAAACTAATAGACGTTGTCGATGTAGCTTCTACTACCAAAAATGAACTTGCCTCCAAAATGGTGGGCCGTCCTGTAGACTTTAAGGTTCTGAAAGGGCCGTCAAATCCGAGAAAGCCGATTCTCGAAATCAAAAACTTAAACATATTAAAAGAAAAAAAACTGCCTGCCGTAAGCGATTTTTGTCTTGATGTTAGGGCAGGGGAAATCGTAGGTATAGCCGGCGTAGACGGAAACGGTCAAAGTGAACTTGTTTATGCCCTTTCAGGACTCATGCCGGTTGAGTCCGGCAGTATACTTTTAGACGGAAAAGATATTACAAACTTTTCCGTAAGAAAAAGAGCCGAATCGGGCTTAGGCCATGTTCCTGAAGACAGGCAAAAACACGGCCTTGTGTTACAGTATTCTATTGCCGAAAACATGGTCATAAAATCCTATTACACAAAGGATTTCCAAAAACACGGCTTTTTAAATAAGGAAAAAATAAAAAGCTTTGCCAAAAAAATCAGCGAAGTCTTCGATGTCCGCTCCGGTTCAGGTATAGAATCCAAAGCAGGGGATTTGAGCGGCGGCAATCAGCAAAAGGCGATTTTAGGCAGGGAAATTACCCTTGATCCGCCTCTTTTAATAGCAGTAAACCCTACGAGAGGACTTGATGTAGGCGCTATAGAATCTATCCACAAGGAACTGGTAAAACACAGGGATAACGGAAGGGCTGTTCTTTTAATTTCCTTTGAGCTTGACGAAATATTTAACCTTTCAGACAGGATAGCAGTAATGCACAGGGGCTCTTTAAGCGGGATTGTACGCCCCGAAGAAACCACCGCTGAAGAAGTAGGGCTTATGATGGCCGGTATGGGAGGAAAAAATGAGTAAGCTTAAAATACGATTTAAAGACTTTAATATAGCCGAAAACAATTTTATTATCAGTTTTTCTGCTGTTTTACTCGGTCTTATTGCCGGTGCCGTTTTTATAGCTTTTTCGGGAACAAATCCGTTTTCAGCCTTTTCCTACCTTTTCCGGGGCGGCCTAATGAATATAGAGCGTATAGGAAACACCCTTGCAACGGCTACGATTCTCTTGTTTGTAGGCCTTTCGGTCAGCTTTGCTTTTAAAACGGGGCTTTTTAATATCGGTGCCTCAGGGCAGATGCTCATTGGAGGCCTTTTTGCGACCTTTATAGCCTTAAACAGCTCAATGCCGCGTCCTGTTTTGTTGCTTGTTTTAATAATAGCCGCCATGATTGGAGGCGCCATTTGGGCTGCTTTGCCGGGACTTTTAAAAGCCGTATTCAATGTACACGAGGTTGTTTCTACCATAATGATGAACTGGATAGCTTATTGGATAGTTTATTATTCGGTTCAAGCTTATCTAAAGACCGAATTTATCGAGACCGAAAGCCGCTCCATTGCTGTAGAACACACTTTGAGGGCAGAATGGCTGAGTAATCTCTTCGGAAGCGAGTATATAAATTACGGCATATTTTTAGGTATTTTAGGAATTATTCTTGTCAAAATAATATTGGATAAAACGACTCTGGGTTTTGAGTTAAAGGCTGCAGGATATAATAAGAGCGGAGCTGAATATGCAGGCATCAAGGTAAACAGAAATATTATCTTTTCGATGATGATTGCCGGAGCTCTTTCAGGTCTTGCAGGTTTAACCTATTATGCAGGTTATTCCCTTAACATGCAGATCGGTGTTTTACCCTCTCAAGGTTTTGACGGAATAGCCGTTGCTCTTCTAGGCGCCGGAAATTCGATAGGTGTTGCTTTAAGCTCCATCTTTTTCGGTATTCTCCATGTGGGGAAAGGCTTTATGAGTGCCAACACAAATGTTCCGCCCGAAATAGCCGATACCATCATTGCAGTTATTATTTATTTTACGGCTACAAGTTTATTGCTAAAGAAATTTTGGTCTAAAATCCGAAAAAATAAGGAAAAAACCGTCAAGGAGGCGAACTAATTATGTGGTATACTTTAACTTCAATATTTCCCTATGTTATAGCATATACGATTCCGCTTTTAGTTACTTCTTTGGGCGGTCTTTATAGTGAGAGGAGCGGTGTAGTAAATTTAGGGCTTGAAGGCCTCATGCTTGTAGGCAGTTTTGCCGCAGCTATTACCATCCATCTTTTAGAAGGCTTGATACCCTCAGGCCTTCTTATCCCCATAGGCCTTTTAGCTGCCGTAATTATGGGAATCTTATATTCTCTTTTACATGCCTTTGCTTCAATTACATTAAAGGCTGATCAAATTATAAGCGGTACTGCCATAAATATGTTGGCTGCAGCCTTGACGGTTTATACCGCTAGGGCCATCTTAGGCTCTGGAAATGTCCGTGTAAACAGCATAATCAGAAAAGACATTCCGGGCTTGGCGAATATTCCCGTTTTGGGGCCATTATTTTTTTCTCAAAGCTATTGGAGTACATGGCTTGTTTTGGCTATTTTGGTTTTTTCTTGGTTTTTACTTTATAAGACCTCATTTGGCCTCAGGCTCCGAGCCTGCGGAGAGCATCCTTCGGCCGTAGCCAGTGCAGGTGTAAATGTGCATAAGATGCGTTACTTTGCCGTATGTGCGAGCGGTGCCTTGGCCGGTTTAGGCGGAGCCGTTATTCTTGTAACCTATTCCGGTGAATTTAACGGCAGTGTTGACGGCCTTGGTTTTTTAGCTCTTGCAGCTCTAATCTTCGGTCAGTGGAAGCCTTTGGGCATATTGGGTGCAACATTCTTTTTCGGTTTTGCCCGTACGGTTGCAAATGTTTCTCAGGTTATTCCGTCTTTAAGCCTTATTCCTCCCGTTTGGCTTAAAATTTTCCCTTATGTGGTAACATTGATAGCCCTTGTTCTTTTTAGTAAACATTCGGCGGCTCCCAAGGCTGACGGTGAGCCTTATTAAACTTTTAATAAGGGAGAGCCTATGAAAAAACGCTTTTTTAGACCGTTCAGCTTTATCTTGAGTCTTTTTATAGCCTTTAATTTCTTTGGGCCGGCCTTTGATTTTTTTTGGCCTGCTCTTAATCTTTTTGGCCAAGAAAATATTGAAGCCGCCTTGTCCGAAAAGGTTCTTGGTGTAGAGGGAATCTGGGAGAATGGGGGCCGGTTTATAGAATTTTCAATTAAGGATAGGGAAAAAGATTCTCTCGATATGAGGGTTGTTTTAAAGCCTTATTACCGTTTTGTATATGAAAAAATGGGGAATTTTTCTTCCTCTATAGAAGTTCTTGAAAATTCTAAAAGTCAATTTTATTTAAGAGTAAACTATCCCTATGTTAAAAAAGCCGTTGTTTTTCCCGTATGTATAGAAAATAGCTTCTTTTTTACTTCATTTTATAAAAAAATCCCTTATGAGGTAAAAGAAGAAAGAGCGGATAATCTTTTAGAAACAAAAGATGAAAATTCTGAAAGCTCACTTGACGATAAAAAGAATATCTTGGACGGATTTTGGATAGAGCAGGGCAGTCCTGACGGTATCCTTCTTTATCCTAATGAGGCTCCTGTTTCAATCGATGCTTATTTTTTTACCGGAGGCGATTATATCCGTTTCCGCTATTGGCTTGATGACCTTGAGTATAATGACAAAAAAGTAATTGTAAAAGGAAATGACGGAGTCAGCTATGAATTCCCCCGCCTTTTAAAAAGAGGAAACCTTGTTTATTCATGCCTTACCAATACCGGCAGCATTTTACGCAATTATGAAACGGGAAAATACACAATTTCTTCGGATTCAAATGCTGAAAATACCCAAGGCCTATTTTTAAGTTTTAAGCCCCTTGGTGCAGGACCCGGTACTCATGCTTCTCCCGATACTTATCCCAAGGCACAGTTTTCGGTTTTAGAAAATTTACCTCTTTATATAATGGATGACGGAAAGGTCTTTGCAATGGGCTCTCCATTTTTGATTAGATCCGATGTTAAAGATTTGGATGCAGAAATCGAAAAACAGAATTCAAAACGGAGACCGCCGCCTGAGCCGTCTATACCACCGGCTGAAGATTTATAAAAAGGAAGGAATTATGCATTATAAGGTTTTGTTTAGGATTGAAAAGTTTAACTTAATAGACAAGTTAAAACACAAGATAACTAATTATAAAAGGTATTGTGAAGAAACGGGCGATACTGCCGAAATTGAAGTTGTTTTTGCCGGGGATGTTGTAAAATACTTTGAAAATTTTGAAAACGATTTTACGGATTCGGGGCTAGACATAGCCCTATGTCACAATGCCCTTACAGGACAAAACATGCCGGATATAAACTATAAAAATATTAGAACCGTCAGGGCCGGAATAGGCGAAATTATAAGCCGGAAAGCTGAAGGTTTTATCGAATATACGATAGAATAAAGATGCACTATAAAACTAAAGAGGTACCTGGGGTTTTTAATCATAGATACCTCTTTAAGTCTTTTTACTTTAAGCTTCTTATTCTTTAGGCCATGTTAGAACTTTTTCACAAAGGGCTGCAAAGTCCTTAGCTACTTGTTTTGCATCACCTACAGGGATAACGGCTTCCTGATTTAATGTTTTTTCAAAGAAAAGTTCAACCGACTTAAATGTATCGGGAAGAGAATAAAAAAGGAAAGCAAAGTTAATTCCTACCGGTTTTACTACCGTAAAAGCTGAAATAGCTTCTTGAGGAGTTTTACTGTAAATAATAGTAGACTGATTTTTTGCAGTGTGAATATTGGATTCTTTAAATCTTAAAGGTACCTGAAAATTCTTATCTCTAAATACAGGTTCGACTGCCTTGTGAGGGAAGTTTGCCGGTTCTACCAATAGGAAAAGCTTCTTTCCGTTTGTTTGGAAGGTTAATCCGTCACTGGTCATATAAATATCTTTTACGGTTGAATATGAAATTATTTCATAAACACTGTAAGCTGAATCCTCCTTAAAGAAGGACGAAACAATGTATCCTTCATCCATAGGCAATTTGTTTTGAGCATAAGCTTCAAAAAGGTCAATTGCTTTTAAATTCGACATGAAAAACTCCTTTTGATTTATAGGTAAAATTATATACTATTT
>CAJPPE010000026.1 GCA_905372345.1 uncultured Treponema sp.
GCAGCTATTGAATTTTGAGATGACAAGTAGGTAATCTTCCCTATCTTGCCGGCTAAAACCATTTCAAGGAATTGTTTGCAAATGGCTTCATCTTGCATAACCTTGCAAAACATAAAGTCATCGGCTATGGTTAAATCGTCAAAACTTTTACGCACTTTTTAGCCTCCACGTATATTATACCACAACTTCCTCAATTTTAAAAGAGCGTTTTTTTTAATTTAACCGCAGGGGACGCTAAGAGCGCAAAGAATTTTGATGGCGATTTGATAACACATTCTTTAATTTTACCTTGGCGTTCCTTACGGCCTTTGCGGTTTCTTTTAATTTAACCGCAGGGGACTCTAAGAGCGCAAAGAATTTTGATGGCAATTTGATAACACATTCTTTAATTTTCCCTTGGCGTTCCTTGCGGCCTTTGCGGTTTCTTTTAATTTAACCGCAAGGGGCACTAAGAGCGCAAAGGAATTTGATTAATTTTCTTTTGCTTCCTCTTTTACCTCTTGGGCAAAAAGAACGGAAGCTCCCATAATCCACAAAAACACCGGCACACAGAGTACTGTTTTTACATAATTTTTCTTCACATCAATTCTCCATTATCAATTATTAATTACACTTTATTAATTAAACCAAATTACCAATTGCATTACTCTTTCCAGCTTATTCTAATCGTAACATCGGTGTCGCCTTCGCTGTGCCGGTATTGTTCCGTAAATTCCACTTCATTGGCAGAGCCTTCATTAATCTGTTTATAAATATTTACTCCTTGGTTTCCGTTCTCATGGCCAGAACCTCTATACCCCCATTGCCATGCGTCAGCATTGTAATGATACCACAGACTTGCCTTGGTCGTACCGATATGATTATCAGAACCGTTGTCTTCTTCGTAAATTTCGATATCTACCGGTATCTTTTTATCTGCAGGGAAGTAGCTGAATGACTCGGTAAAGCTTTTATTGATGGTATGTATCTGTCCGGTTGCGAGCTCACATGTGCTGTTCTCATTAAATTGATCATCTACCATACCCCCGTCAACTTTCATCGTCCAGTAATATTCGGCCGTGTCGCCGTAATCTTTTTCTTTTACGCATTTTAGTTTCACAAAGGTAACCGTCAGTGTTGCCGGTACAAACTTTATAACGCCGTCCTTCTTTTTATACCGCCAGTGTTCGTTGCCGTTTTTAGGCGTTACCGTAAAGTTTGCTTTTTCGGCAGCGCCCGTTGCAAGAACTCTGCCGTCGGTATAGCTGTCAGGCGTTATCCGTGCGGCGGGTTTTTTTGTCAATGTGCCGGTTACGGTAATGCTTCTGCCGGAGGCTAAATAGACATCGTTCTTTTCATCGTTGGTAACGACTTCCGCCCCGTCTTTCATATTAAATGTGCCGTATACGTATACGCCGTTGTCGCAGTTTTTAATGAAACTTGAGTCTTGCATATTAAATGTGCCGTATACGTATACGCCGTCGTCGCAGTTTTGAATGAAACTTGAGTCTTGCATATTAAATGTGCCGCTTACATATACGCCCATCGTACTACAGGCTTGAATGGAAGTTGAACCCTTCATCGTAAAGGTTCCGTCTGCGTATACGCCGCTGCCTTCGTGCTCCGTCGTACAGCTTGTGATGCTGCTTGTGCCTTCCATTGTGAACGTTCCGGCTACATATACACCGCCGCCTCGTTTTGCCTCACAGCCGGTGATGCTTGAGTTTTCCATAATGAGTGTAGACCCGGACTCAACGAGTACGCCGCCTCCACGCCCGTTGCTTCTGACCTCACGGCCGTTTTTAAGCGTTATGTCTTTAAGGGTGAGTGTTTTATTGTCTTGCACATGGAAGATACGCGATCGCTGGTCTGCGTGCAAAACTGCAGAAGAGTCTTTGCCCTGTATGATGAGGTCTCTGCCGAGCGTAATTTCGCCATCGTCTCCATACTCCGCTTTTATTTCCCCGTCGATAATGATGGTATGGGCACCGTCCGGTTTTGCCGCTTCTTTTTTAAGCCGTTCCCACGCACCGGAGCCGCCTGCTAAATTGAGTTCACCCCCTTTAAACTTGACCGTTACGGTTGTAGGGGCGGTTACGTTGTAAAGCGTTGCGGTAGTCGATGAGGAGCTTACGCCTGTCCATCTGTCAAACTCCCAGCCTTCATCGGGTGTTGCGGTAAAGGATACCGAATCCCCGTTCGTAACTTGAACGGTAGCACTTGTCATCGTTGAAGGATTGGAACCGTAGTTTGCTTTCAGTGTTCCGCCCTTTCCGTCTGCTACTCTGAACGTTACGGTGTAGGTATTCGCCGTCCACTTGGCATACAGGTTTACCGTGCCGTTTGCAGTGGTAGTAAGGTTACTTACCGATTGCTGATTACTATACTGTACATTACCGTCTGCATTTGTTGCCCAGCCGTCAAAGGTATAACCTGTTTTAGTAAATCCGTTTGCAGTGAGGTTCTGAGACTGACCATACGTAAATGACTGGTCAACCATGTTTCCGCTGGCATTGCTGTCGTTCTTGTTAAAATGCACCTTGTAGGTTATCTTCTTAAACCTAACCGTTACGGTTGTAGGGGCGGTTACCGTCAGCGTCGCTGTTGTATTAGGCGTATTTGCCGTAGCACCCGTCCAGCTGTCGACTTCCCAGCCGGTATCGGGGAAAGCGGTAAAGGTTACCAAACCCCCGCCCAGGACGTCAAAAGTTTGCACTGTGCTTCCGTTTGCCGTTTTAGAATTACCTTTGTATATGCCTGTGAGCGAACCGCCTTGTTCATCTGCTACACTGAACCTTACCTCGTAAGTCGGACCGCTTGCTTCTATCCTTGCGACAGTCTCATCCGAAGTAACGCCTTCCTGGTCGCTCAAGGTTATGGTATACGAAGTTTGGTCGTTGCCGTCGTTTACCTTTAGATTGGTGTCAAAATACAATACCCACTTTTCTGACGCTGACGGTAAGGCTGCAGTTAGTTGTTGTACGTTTCCACGCTCGATAAACGACGTTACAGCAGGTTTTTTAAAGTCTGAGTTGCCATCATTGTATAAAAGAGTGTAATGGGCATCGTTTATTGTGATCTTTGCAATATCCTTGTGTACCGTACGGTGACGGAGTTTATCGTTACCGGCTTTTCCATTTCAGAGGGATCGAATTTAAGACAGAGCACGTACTTCGAAGGAGACGTGTTTGTCTTTGCAATTACGATTTCTTTAGGTTTCGGCGGCGGGGTGTTCGATTTTATGCCGAAGGTGTAGGTTTGCTTAAATACCCTGCCGTCTTTAGCTTTAAGGGTGATGGTCGGGTTTAAGGCGGCTGAACCTTGTTCGTACCTTTTTAAGAAGTCTTGTTTATAGGTGAGCTCAAGCGTGCCTGAATCGGTTTGTTTCAGTTCATAGTCCGCTCCTGCCGCAGGCTGATGAGAAAGCTCTTTAAATTCGACAATGCCCGCAGGTTCCGAAGAAGTCGGCATAACGAGTGAAAAGCCTTTCGGGTTGTGCGCTGTAAGCGTAATAAGCACATTGTCTGAAGAGCCGACACACGGCACACCCGCTCCGTCCGGCCTATGAGCCGAGACGATGCTGCGGTCTTTGACAAAGGCCTCACTCGCCCAATAGCTTAAAAAATCTTCCGGATCATCCAGAAGTTGCTCGCAGGCTGTAAAAAGTACAATTACGGCAACTGCCGCTGTTAAAAGCTTTAAAAGTCTTTTCATCATGATAGCATAATATACTACGGTTTTAATATTTTATCCATTAAAAACAAGCTCATATTGCTAAAAAGAACCAAGGTTACCGAAAAAGAACTTTGGTTACTCGCTCAAAATCGGACATCCGTGTCCGATTTTGAGCTTCGAGTATTTTTGCTTGCGCAAAAAACTCGAAAGGCGTGGAACCACCGGACATCCTGTCCGGCTTATGATCGGACATCCGTGTACATTTTTCAGCTTCAAGTGTTTTTGCTTGCGCAAAAAACTCGCAAGGCGTATTTGTTGTGCTCTTTACGGTTCATTCAAGTATTCACCAATTATTCATTATCCATTACCAATTAATTAATCGCTTCCACTTCTTCTTTACTGAGACCGGTGGCTTGTGCTATATCTTCAATCGACAATCTTAACCCGATTAAGTTTTTTGCCGTTTCAAGAGCTTTTTTGTATGAACCGTCGGAAAAACCTTGCTCAATTCCTTGTTCAATTCCTTGCTCAATTCCTTCGGCAAAGGCGATTTCATGTTCTTCGGCTCGCTGTACTGCAATATCTGTTTCATAATCATATTCTGCCAGTAACATATTCAATACCTCCTTCGTCTTGCGTTTTAGATATTCACGCAAAATATTGTTCTCTATACATTCTTCAACGGCTTTTTCAAAACCGTTTTGCGGGTCTATCTCTTTCCACTTTCTTACCGTTTCCACAAATATACTGTATTCCTGTATCGTTTGGCAGTTTTCCAATACCGGATGACGGTTTTGCCGGTTTATGTTTATTACTTTAACGGTCAACTCAAGATTAGTTTCCGTTCCTCTTTCTATAAAGGCCTCCGATAGTTTCAGAGTTTTATCGGAAGGATATGGTTCCTCACCGTTATAAAAAACATAAAACTCAGGAACCGGAATTTTTAAGAGCTTACGGCTGTATTTTTCTTTTGATTCAAAGAGTGTTTCATACAGGCGGCTGACATACTCAAGACAGCGGAGAGGCATATTGGGATTTATCGTCGATTGATGTTCTGCAAGGACTATTATTTTGTTATCGACAAGATAAGATACATCGTTATAGAATGTCATATAGAGAACCTGATCAAGTCTGATATTTTTTAACTTTTCTATAGCCGTAAGGTTCTTACCGTGCAAAGCATTATACAGCGATAAGAAATTTTCTTTTGCTTTTTCGTCCTCACTGAATAAATCGACGAACACCGAGTCTTTGTATTTTCTGTTTGAAGTACTCATAGGCACCTCCCCATGTATATTATAGCACAGATGAGCGTATTTTAAAAGTAACCGATGTCACATAATTGCCAATTACCCATTGCCAATTACCCATTACCAATTAAAAATTGAAAAGCGTCTACTTGCATTTTATACCGTCTTTTCTTATACTATTCCTGTTATGAGAGAATTTTTTACCGTAAACCGTATTATGTATGCATCCGCTTTTTTTGCGTTATGTGTTGCAATTATGCTTAATATTACAACTCAAATTCCTTTTGCAGGGTTTATTTTGGTTTTACGGTGGATTGATGTTGCCGTTAATGCGATTGCCGCCGGTTTGTGTGTCTTTTTGTTTATAAAACCGGACTGTAAAATGATTTCATATCTGTTGTTTTTTATTGAAGGCGGGGTTACCGCTCATATGGGTTTTGTCGGTATCGGTACTCTTCTTTTTACCGCAGGCTGCGTTATGGTTTTTGTAAACGGAGATTTTAAAACCCGTCATAAAGAAAAGATTGCAGCACTTTGTTTGTACTGGATACTCATTACGATAGGCCTTTATTTTTCGTTTAATATAAAAATGGCGATATTCGAAATTGCACTTACTCTTTTTCACTTCGGGCTTCTGGTCTGTCTTTATAAAAAACTGGAATCAAAGCTGTCCTTTCTTTTGCCTGTTGCAGAAGTTATTACTCCTGAAATTCCGCTCCCTGCTAAGGGTTCAGCCTTATGCTTGTCGGACTTCGGCATTTCGGATCGGCAAAAGTTTTTTATTCAAGGCACAGTCAACGGCGGAAAAACATACGAAGAGCTCGCTATCGAATATCATGTAAGCACTTCGGTTGTAAAAAAAGATATGGCAGCGGCATGCCGTCTTTTCGGTGTAGCAAACAAAGAAGATTTAAGAATTTTGCTGCTGCAGTATAAAATTGAGTAAAAATAATAGATGAACGCCATCGGCAATTCACAAACCGGCACTTGACGCTCTGCGTCGGGCTTGTTGATTTTATCTTAAACCGTCGGCTTTTTTCAGCCATTCATAAAAATCAAGACCGGAAACATCCCCGTCAGGCACAAAGAGCCGGCCGTCAATCAGGGGAATTACATCTTCTTCTACCAAGCCTATGATTGCATCAAAAAAAACTCCGTCGATTGCGACATCCTGTATGGGGCTCGATTTTCCGCTATAGACATATTGGCGGCTGTATTGAGTGAGGGCTTCATTGTCATTCCCTATAAGGAGGTGCCACAAAAAAAGAGCTGCGTCCTTCCGTGTTGCCTTTCCCTTTGAAATGTTAACCGAATCCTCATACCAGCCCGCAGCCTTTAGCCTGTCTGCAAGCATTGCAGGCCGCCAAAAAGCCGTACCCGTAATTGAATCAAGGGCATGGGTATTATCCTGAGTAAGGGTTGTCATATCTATTAAGCTTATCTTACTTTGAGTCAAAATTTGAGCCGTCGACTTTTTTAAATCGGAATCCACCTTATAGAATTTACGGCAGTACTCCCTCTTTTCACCGTAAAGAAGACCGTACTCTTCATTTAAAAAATCCAAGGAAGCGTCAAAGGCAACAAGCGCCCCGGTATAATCTTCCAAGAGGTAATAGACAAAGCCCAGCTCCGATTGCAGCCTGTATGCTCTCGGGTTTAATTTAATCATCGAAATCAAATAATCTCTTTTGTCTTCAAGCTTGTCGGTTAGCCGCGATTTAACCAACTGCACGTATTCTTCATGAGGATTATAGCTTTCCGCAGTTTTAAGCATTTTTTTGGCAGAAACCTTGTCCCTGTTTAGTAAAAAGTAATCGGCATAAAGGGCATAAACCAAGGCAAGATAGGATCTATCCGATGAAGGAGAGGCTAAAAGAGCATTTAAATCCTTTTTTATCTCTTCAATCTTTTCCTGATTGTTTTCCCTGTACTGCCTGACTATGTTAATTTCAATATGCTCTATATTCCGAATATTATCTTGAGATAATGTAGTAGAATAAATCGAATCTTTTTGCATTGTTGAGCACGATACAAAAACCATCAAAACACAAAGCAGCAAAATCAGAAATTTATTTTTCATTTTGAAACTCCCGTATAAGAATGAATGCGGTTATCTATACCGCAGGTTATCAGTTCAGGCCGGCCGTTTCCGTCCACATCGATTAGATAAGGAATTCCCGTGCCTGCGACAGGAAAACCGTTTATGGGGGAAAGGTTAGCACTATAAGCATATATGGAATTTCCTCCCCCCGAAACAAGCACATCATCATAACCGTCCGAATCAAGATCGATAAGCGTAATAAGATAATCGGATGCATTTTTTTGCTTTAAAGAAATCTTATCGATTATATTACACTCGGTATCTATCTTATATAAAAAGCCGTTATCGGTAATCAAAAAAAACATTTTTAAGTTTTCGGAATAAACGGGTTGAGTTTTGCAAGAGCTGTTAAGATCTATGGAATAAACCTCTCCCTCTTTTCCCTGGATAAGTGAAGGTTTAAGAGAGAACAAGCCCTGCTCCGTCAAGACGGCTTCGTAAGTGTTATTTTTATATAGAATAGGCTGGACCGCCGAAATACCGTCAAGCTCTTTGGGGTAACCCGAAATAATTTTTCCCTTATCATCAAAAACATACATGTAGCTGTCAAAAGAACGGGGAATAGCCGTAATAAAATTACCGTACACTGAAGGAGCGGCCTTTAAACGCGTATTCATCTCATCCGAATAATAAAAGGAAGCTGAGCTGTCTACATATAAAAGAACGGGCTTATTTGCAACCGGAACAACTATCTTGTCCTGTATAATCGCCGGAGAAGAACTTAATTTTTCTCCTGTTAAAATAGGAAAGCCTGAGGACACTTCCAGATTATAATCCGTTTTGTAGACGGTTCCTCGGGCAGATACGGCCCAAACGGAATCCACAATACCTTTTTTAATATCGAGGTTTAAATAAGCCTTATCATCGAGTTTAATCGATTTTAATTGTTTATCGGCTAAATTTAGGGCATATAGGTTCACACCGCTTACCCAATAAGCAAAGGGCACATTGTTTGTTCCCTTTCCGCAATAGATGTACGAGCTCAACTTTGAATTAAATTCGAATGGAAAGGCAGAAAGCTCTCCCAAGGAATGAGCCTCGGTTTTTTGGGCATAAACCTCAAATTTAACGGTTTTTTCTTTTTCAAACCGGATTGAGATCAGGCCCCGTCCGAAACCTTTTAATACTGATTGCAAAACCTGATTTGTTCTTAAAAAAGAAGGAACTTGATTTTCCAAATTATAATAAACAAAGACGGAGGTTTCGGGAGAAAAAGATTTTGTTATGTTTTTCCAGTTTTCGGTTTTTACAAGCAAGTCGCCTCTTTTTACATCATTTAATGTAGAAGCTAGAGCTTCGGCACTCTGCGAAAGATAAAGATAACCTCCTTCAATAACATAAAAAGGAGTGGGAAGCTCAACCTTAAAGGCCCGTAAAAGAGCCGTTAAAATATCGGGAAATTCTATACGCGGTATTCTTATTCCGTCAACAAGGGCCGAAATATTTCTGTTTACAAAAAATGAGGTATAGATTAATTCGAAGGCTTGCCTGCATAGTTTTTCGTCTTTTAAAGAAACAAAAAAGATAGGCACATCGGATTGTTTTACTTCAAAAACACCAATCTCTTCTCCCATCCATGAAAAAAACAAGTCATCGATGCTCTTATTAAAAATAAATTTGGATGCCTTATTTGCAGAATTATAGGATTGTAATATAGATGAACCTAAAATATCTTTTCCGTTTTGAAATAAAAATTGGGGGTCCCCCATGTTTATTAAACTGATATAGTCGGCCGATTTCGGAAGCCTGTTCAATATTCCCGGAATAAAGGCTTGCCTTTGAAGAATAGTATTTAATCCCTCGGATTCGGTTTCCCACTTACAAAGTCCTGAAAGTCTTATATCTTTATAATCCAAACTAAGATCTATCTTTGCATTTTCCGGAAAGTTAAGAGCCCGCACAACATTATTGCTTATGGAATCGTCTTTGGGCGTATCCTTGGTAAAATAATTTACATCGCTTAATATGCTTAAAGTTCCGCCCTTCTTTTCTTTAATAAATTTACGCAAGGTTTTAATGTGTTCATCTTCATGCTTTTTAGACAGGGCCGAAAAAAATAAATCTTTGGATGTAGAAGCAATTACGGAATCTTTATAATTTAAGAAATATATAGCCTGACCGCCGCCCAAATCGTACTGCCAAAAACTTATACCGTTTTCTTCAACCGGCTTAAGTTCTTTTAAGTCAGTCAATAAGTCAGGCTTAAATTTTAAAATAAGGGGTAAAAGCCTTGTTCCTGCCGAACGGAAGCCCAATTTAGCAAAAATCAAAAACTTATCTTCGGGATAGGCGGCTATGTCTAAACTGATATTTGAGGCAGAGCCAAACCACCATGAACTCAGCATTGGAGAGGCTCTAAAAGAACGGACAGTTCCCTGCAACTGAGCGGTTTCAGGCGAGTTTAAAACCGAATCAAGGGTCTGCATTGAAAGAGTTTTTTGTAAAAGTTCCCCTGCCGAATCTATGTTTACATAGGCATAATGCCCTTCAGGTAGATATTCTATAGGATTTATACCGTCAATTGCAGAATAAATAAGAAAACCTGCAACAGGTAAAAGCAGTACAAGTACAATGACTAAAAAAGTCATTCCGATTTTAAAGAAAACACCGTGCTTTTTTTTGACTTTTACTTCTTTTGTTTCGGGTATTTTCTTTTCTTCCAAGGAAGCTTCGTTATCATTTTCTACAACATTATTTTCTACAACAACGGCTTCATCATTTTTTTGATCTAATACGGTTTCGGGATTATCGCTCATCTAAATTCTCCAAATTTAATTGTGCATACTATTATAGAACTAAAGAAGCAAAAAATCAAGCATGGTAAGCACGAATAAAAAAACGGCTCATCCTTTGAATGAGCCGTTTTGTGCAAGAGCTTAAACTCAAGTTTGAGTTTAAAGCCAAAGCTTAAGCATTTCTTGAATAGTATTCAACAACGTTCTGTATATTTCCTACGGGCTGAATATCCGTAGTAACAGGTAAAATATTTACCGTTGCAGAAAGTTTTTCGTCATCAATTGTGAGCCAAGAACCTCTCGCACTTTGAGAAGTACTCATATTATGACGGATAAGGTTTTGAATACCTTTTTTATTTTTTGTTGTAATAACATCGTTTACACTTACGCACATCGAGGGAATGTTTACGGGCTTTCCGTTAATAAAGAAATAAGCATGCGTGACCATTTGTCTGGCCTGTGCACGGCTGATAGCAAAGCCCATTCGATAAATCGTATTATCCAAACGCTGTTCCATCAAGGAAATCATATTATCACCGGTAACACCGGGCATTCGGCTTGCTTTTTTATATAAATTCCTAAACTGCCGTTCCGAAATTCCATAAGCAAATCTGAATTTTTGTTTTTCCTTTAATTGTTCACCATAAACAGAAGTCTTGCCCCGTTTTCTTGCGCCGCGTTCTTTTCCGGGACCATTCGGCTTGCGATCCAAAAGTTTGTCATATTTTGGGTTGCCGTAAATATTAACGCCGAGTCGTCTAACTGTTTTTCCCTTAGGCTGTTTAATCGCCATTCGTCACCTCTTATAACAATAAAATAGATTTTTAAGCCTATCAAAATCAGACTGTTTTGTCAAGTAATTAAAAATTATGGAAACAGTAAAATAGGCGGCAAATCTATGCGCCCGACACGATTCGAACGTGCGACCTGCGGATTCGAAGTCCGATGCTCTATCCAGCTGAGCTACAGGCGCAAAAGATGTAGAACTTTATCAGCTCTGCATAGGGTGGGTAGTGGGATTTGAACCCACGACAACCAGAACCACAATCTGGCGCTCTACCCCTGAACTATACCCACC
>CAJPPE010000027.1 GCA_905372345.1 uncultured Treponema sp.
ATATTAGGGAAAATTTCCCCGTGCACTGTAACATAAAGATAAGGTATTGTCTAGTTAGTATAAGATGTGATATAAATATTATATGAAGTTAAAAAAATACCGGATTATCTTTAGTTTTGTATTTCTTTTTAGTATTTATAACGAAAGTAGCACGGAAGAAACCTCCTTTCCAACAGTATTGGAAGAGGCTAAAAAATATTTTTCAGATATCGGCTGGACAATGTCCGAAACAATCTTAGCTTCTCCTATAGCTGAGCCCTTTACCTTAGATGAGATAAAAACGGAGAATTTGAGTTCCTATGGGGATATAAATTTAGAAGAAGGCTTATTTCCTTCTTTAGATGGGCTGGGAGTTTTGGACTATACCGGTGTTGAAAAATCCGTGTTAAATTTTTTGGATGTTTTAGTTTTACAATTTAAAGAAAACAAAGTGGATATAAGCCTTTGTTCAAAAGAAAAGCCTTTTTTACCTTATCTTATAAATTACAGGCTGGATTCTTTTAAGCCCATAGTTTCTGTTTTTTACGGCAGACCTGAAAATAAGGCAGACAAAAAAGTAAAGGCTCTATTTAAATGCAATATTAGGGGAGAAGATAAAATATTATTATTGAAGTCTACCTTATTTTTATTGAAGAAAAATGGTACTTGGACTCTTTTGACATTATCGGAGACAAAAATGAACAAAGCTCTTAATAGAATCGAATATGAATACATTGCCGATACCTTTGTCAGAGAAAAGCCTCCCTTAAGTATCTTATGCAAGAATACCTTTGTAAAAATAGACTCTTCCTCTTATAAACTTATAGACGGTTATATTTTCTTTAAAGCAGACGGATTTGAAGTAAGCGATGATATAAAGGTTTTTTTTAATCATAAAAAACGTCCTCTTTATTTTTTTAGCCGAGTCGAGCAAAAAGAGGGTATTACTGTTTTTAAGTTCTCCGATAAATTTTATAAACATAATGATGAGCTTAAAAAATGTGAAATTTCATTGTGGAATTCTGGAGGCTTTAAACTAAAAGCCGGAATTTCAAGCGATTTTCCTCTTAGCTTTCCCTATCCTCCGGCTGTAGATGATGAAGATAGTGAAGCCTTTTTTGGTCTTTGCTCAAAGATTTCCGGCTTAATGAAGATAAATGCGGATAAAATACCGAATGCTTTTTTTTATCGCCTTTACGATATAGCAGTAAAACACAGGACTCCGGATTTTAATCCCTGTCTTTTATATATTGATGCGGAATTTATACTTATTTTTTGTATTGAGGAAAAGGCTAAAGAAATTGCAACTCAAATTTCGGCTCAAATGGAAGTAGGGTTCGGCCGCCGAAAAGTTAAATGCTCGTCAATATTTTCTTTTTTTCTTCCCAATCTGAATCTAAATTCTACAGGGGAAAGCTGCGGAGCTCTTTGCCTTACAATAAAAAACATTCACGAAGAAGATAAACGCTTTTTACACGAAAAAGCTCACGCAAGCAAATACGGTTATCCGAAAATTGAGTCTTAATATAATCTTATAGAGAAATACCGTGATTTTTTTGAGGGTATTTTTTTAACATTGCAACGCCGTTTTTTTTCTTGTTAAAAATAAAGCCTCCGTCCCAATATTCAAGGGCTGCAAAAAGGGCGTTTCCTCCGTCATACTCATCACTTCGGGCTGTTCTAAAAGAAACATAGGCTCCAAGATTTGCAAAGTCCTGTTTATGAAGGCATTCCAAGCGTTTTTTATTGAATTCGTTCCACTTGTCGATTTCTTTAAAGCCTTCTCCCTCATCCTCGACTATTAAATGTGCATGAGTAGAGCTGAATTCGTACCATACCTTGACTTTTTTGGACGGATTACATCTGTTTCCGTGTTTTACCGCATTTTTAATAATCTCGCTGATTTGCTGCTCCAAGAGGTTTATTCCCTTTATTTCTAAGGGGGCTGATTGTACTATCAAAAGTGTAAAATATCTGATTTGTCTGAAATCAGAAGGAAATTCTTTATATAACATCCCTGTTTTATCGAATAAGGGGCTTTTTTCATCAACTTTAAGTTCTTTTATTGGTATCATCTTTCTATCCTCCGCTTTAGCTTTCCATTTTTTGTAATGCTTCTTCCAAGCTGTTTGTTATGGGAAAATAGCCCATCAGCTTTGTAAGTTCTATAACCTTTTTCACGGAACCGTGAATATTGGTTATAAACATCCGTAAATTCATTTTTTTTACGGTAGAACATATATAAATAAGAGCTCCTATTCCCGAAGAGTCTATGTAGTCCACATCTTCAAGATTTATAATCATACATTTTATTTGACGCTCTATCATCTTCATAACAAGCTCTTTTAGTTTGTATGAATTGTATAGGTCCATTTCACCGCTTACGTCAACAATGTAAACCTCTTTGTTTTTTCGGATTTTTAGTTCCATAACAATCTCCTTAACAACCTCTTTATTATTTAGCCTTAATAATCAGCAAAGTGCGATCATCATGAGTCTGGGCCTTTCCTATAAACGAAGTCATATCGTTTTTTATTTTATTTACTATATCCTTTGAATGGTCGGAATGATTATCGGCTATAAGTTTTGCGAGTCTTGCAGCCCCATACTGCTCTCCTGCGGCATTAAGCGTTTCAATAATACCATCTGTGTATAAAGCTGCTACATCACCCTCATGCAAAGGAATTTTTATACTATTATACTTTGAACGGACATCTATTCCTATAGGGTCGGTTTTTTGCTGAAATAATTCAATTTTGTTTTTTTCTTTATTCCATACCATCATTGCCTGACTACCTGCACCTATAAATTCTATCGTATTTGTCTTGGGCTCATAGGACAAAAGAGAAATACTTGCAAAGTGGTCTATATCTATCTTGCCTGTAATACCCTTATTGAGCCAGTCTAAAATAGCTTCCATATTTTGATCCGTATTTGTTATAAGGTAGAGAATGGCTCTAATCATAATCATAATAATTGCAGATTGAATACTCTTACCTGCAACATCTGCAAGGACGATAAAGACTCTTTTTTGCTGAACGATTACGTCATAATAGTCACTGCAGATACCTCTTTCCTGTAAAAAATATTCTCCGATTTCTAGGCTGGGAACTTTTTTTAAGTTTTTAGGTAAAAGAATCTTTTGAATCTTTGCAACCGTATCTGTTATATTTTCAATTTCGGCATGTTCGGAGGCTTCTAAAATGCTTACCGTAAGGTGAATCATTTCTGCTGCAAAACCGGATAAGAATTCGCCCATTTTGACATCGTTTTCCGAAAAAGGAGCCTTATCCGGACCGCGGGAAACCGCAGCTACGCCCACTACAACAGTGTTCACTATTAATGGAAAGAATATGAGGCTGCCATGTTGTAAAAATTTTTCGTTTCCATTGTTAGGAAGTAGAGGGTTGTCTTTCCCATTTTTTATAAGGAAAGGTTTGCCTTCTGATACTGCTTCGGCAAATATAGATTCTCCCATCTCAAACTGAGCATGTTTAAAATTGGAAAATACGTGATCTTCTTTGTGTGCAATGTCATCGGGTAATTTATACGGCGGCGGAAAGGTGCCTGCCAAGGCCTTTACAGCCAAGACCTCTTCAAAGCTTTGAACTGCAAGAACTACAGCTCCATCAGCCGATAAATCCGTTAAAAAAGATTCTGCAAGGTAGGTAAACATATCTGATGATATGTCTTTTTTTCCCACAATTAACTTGTTTATTTTTTGGATCATGAGGCGGGCTGTGTTTATAGTTTTACGTGCCCGCAAATATTCTTCAGATGGGAGATTTTTTAATTCTTTAATATAGTATGCGTTTGCTTTGTCTCTTTTTATCTTTTCGATTTGGTTTCGCAGATATATGTTTTCGGACAAAGTTATATAAACGGCAAAAACTATTACAACGGCCAATAAGCCTATATTTAAAATAAAGTAGTTTTTAAAAACTATAGAGGCTGCAGCACTTATGCTTATTATAAGTGCGGAGATCAAGCTTGAATATGTCAGCAAAACAAAAGGTCTTGATACCTCTCTAGCCTTCTTTTTGTTTATAATCGCAATTCTTATAAGAAGTAACAATGACAAAGCAGTCAATACCGAAAGAGTAACTAATGCATAAAAGTCAAGAAAATCGATTTCTTTCATCGCCGTAATTCTATCATCTAAAGGGAATATCGTCAAGATTTATTTTGCAAATAATGATAACAATTTGTAAATTTTAATGAACCTCCAGAATATGCCTGCTGTATGCGTTGATTATCTCCGTTTCTCCATGCCTTGTGCTGCGGGATTGCTGCGGGTCATATATGTGAACCTGCCCATGGATAAGATATTTCGGTTTAAAAAAACTTATAAATTTGGTAAAACACTCAAAAGCTTCCTGTTTATTTTCTTCTTTTTCATCTTCAATCAATGGAGGGCAGTGGGTTACTAAGATATCTAAATAGCGCCCGTATCTCAGCTTATTCAAAAACAGTGCCGGAATCATTTTTGAAAGTTTACGCTGCATTTGTTTTTCGGTAAACTGATTTTTGCCGTCATTGTGTTTTTTAGCACCCGAAACTCCGGCAATTATTATGTTTTCATGTTTAAGGCTTTTAAAACCTATGTAGGTTCCTTGATTGCTTTTTTTTGTATTTCCTTTTTTGAATATATTTACCTCTCCGTCCTTTGTTTTTTCCGCCATTTCTGGATGATAGTGAGTAAGAGCTTTTAAGTGGTGGCTTCCGAAAACAAAGTAAAGGGGCTTATTTAAGGAGCTTTGCACAAAGTCAAGATAGTCTATGGGCAGGTCGCCTGCCGATATTATAAAATCCACATCTCCATATTTTTCTTTTATGTCTTTGCTGTAAATTACAGGGTCTATCTGGTCCGAAATACATAGAATTTTTTTCATTGTGTACGTTCCCTAAAATGTAAATTTTACTTTTTCGACTATTTTTTCAAGTTTTTGCCTGTTAATAAGGTTAAATGGTCTATTTTCTGCAAATTTTATTGCATCAGGTGAAAAATTGCCCGAGGTTATAATGTGAGAGGTTACAACGGCTTGTTTTTTCATTTCTTCATGTACTGACCGCAAAAAAGGCTCGCTTATAGTGTTTCCATCTCTTGAA
Source organism: uncultured Treponema sp. (assembly GCA_905372345.1). GTDB lineage: Bacteria > Spirochaetota > Spirochaetia > Treponematales > Treponemataceae > Treponema_B. The sequence continues at coordinate 5,089 of CAJPPE010000027.1, forward strand.
AAAATCAAAAGCTGAGGTTTTTTGCGTGTATTAAGCCATTGCTCCGAGCCTTTTTCGACTGCGAGTATTGTACAGCCTATTTTCGTTTCTTTTAAAGCTTGAACAGGATAATCAAAATGCTGCTCGGTAATATCCCTGCACATTTTGAAAAAATCTTCCTTGATGAGGGTTAAATATTCTTTCATGTGGTCGTTGGTTCGCAAATCGGAGTATTCGGCAAGTTTTTGTGCCGTATTTCTGAATTTAGGATTGACTGCACTTATGGCTTCCCATTGTTCTATTGCTTTATCGATTTCTCTTTGTTTTTCGTAACATTCAGCTAAAAGACACCTGGAATAAAGAACTTCAGGAGCCGAGGGCTGTTTTGAAGATTTTATTGCCCTTAAAAATTCGAATTCGGCCTTTTCAAGGTTGTTGGTTTCCAAATAGCAGCTTCCTCTTTCAAAAAAGCATTTTGTTCTTATTTCCTGCTTTCTTGCAGCTTTTTCAAGGGCTGAAAGGGCTTGGGCATAGTTTTTTTTGCTTTTTAGGATTCTTCCGTGGTAATAAAGGGTTTCACTATTATCTGGAGCTAATTTTAAGGCTGTGGCAATGGCTTTTTCGGCCTCAGGTATTTGATTTGCCTTAAAAAGCAAAAGGCCTAATGAAGCATAGGCTTCTGCAAAGCGTGAGTCAACTTCTATAGCTCTTTGAAAATAAACTATTGCCTGATCCGACATGTTTTTATTTTCATAAATTTGTCCGGCCTGAAAGTAAGGCTTGGGATTTTTAGGATCTTTTTTATTTAAAAGCATAAATTCCTTTAAAGCTTCGTCGGGCTGCTGGAATTTTAAATATAAATCTGCTATAATAGTTCTGAATTCTATTTCGGTTGCGGGATTGTTAAATATGGCTGTCTTGTTTAGAGTTTTAAACTCGATAAAGGCTAGATCTATTTTTTTATCTGCAAGATAGGCCTTGCCCAGAAGGTATCGGGCTTCCGAATCTCTGGGGTTTTTTGAAAGAATGGATTTTGCGTCCTTTATGGCGGCTCCGTATTTTCCGGATTTTAAGTTTTTTTCGATTCGTGATTTTTTCTTGGGAAACAGAATCGATTTTAACAAAAAAATAATGAGAAAAATTAGAGCGGAACTTATTGCGGCAATCAAAATAATCGTTACTGAAGACATACCTATATGGTATAGCTTTTAGGAGGGAATGTCAAATATGAAAACGCATTTTTATCAATTAAAATTCAAAAAAAACATTCTTTTTGCTGTTTTTTTATCTTTTTTTTCGGTACTTTTTGCCGTAGATTATTTTGAAGAAGGTAAAAAACTTTTGAATGAAGATAAGCCTAAAGAAGCAGTGTCAGTGCTTTTTAAGGCTAGTCAGGAGCCGGGAGCCCCTAGATCGGTTTATCTTTATCTTGGTGTTGCCTATTTTAGAATAGGAAAGTACAGTGATGCCTTAACCTATCTTTCTCAAGGCAAGGATAATGATATTTTGAACGGGCATTTGTATTATTACAATATAGGCAATGTTTATTTTTTACAAAATCAATATGAAGCTTCAGAGCTTGCTTATAGTGATGCAATTTCTTCAAACGGAGTCTACGCTCCGGCTTTTTTGAACAGGGCCAATGCACGCATGAAATTGGAGAAACTTGAGGGTGCTTTACAAGATTATAAAATTTATTTAAACTTAAAGCCTGACACGCTGCAAAGATCTTCAATCGAAAAAATGATTTCGCTTTTGGAAGGCCTGGCCGAAGAAGAGGAACGAGCGAGAGCCTTGGCTGCTGCAAAAAAAGCTGCCGAAGAGGCTGAGCGTTTAGCCGCTGAGGAGAGGTATAAAAAACTTATGGAAGATGTAAATGCCAACCTTTCATCGGTTGACAATGCAGATGCCTTATCGGCCGGTGCCGACAATACAATAGATTATTCGGAGGAAAACGAACTTGACTGATTTTCAAAAATTTTTAATAGGTACTCTGACAGGTATTTTAATAGCTGTTTTAGTTGTTGTAGGTATTTTATTTTTTACAAAGGGCAAGGCTTCGGATTCCGGCTCTATCGATATGGAGTCCCTTGCTAGAATTGAAGCCGAAAAAGAAGAGCTTGCACTCCTTCAAGAAAAAAGAGCTAAAATTGAAGCTGAAATCGAACAAGCAAAAAAAGAAAGCGAAAAAGAAAGAGAGCTTTTAGAGGCGGAAAGAATTAAGCAAGCTGAAGAAATTAATAAAAATCTTGCATCACTATCCGAAAAAGAAAAAAAAGCTGCTGAAGACGAAAAGAAAAGAAAGGCTGATGAGGCTCTAAGACGGGCTGAAGAGGCAAGAAAACGGCAGGAAGAATTGATTAAGCAGCAACAGGCCTTAAAAGAAGCTGAAGCAAAGAAAAAAGCTTCGATAGATGAAGCGAAAAAAATTGCTGCTGCTAAAGCTGAAGCAGACCGCAAAGCAAAAGCCGAGCAAGAGCGTAAAGCCAAAGAAGATGCAGAACGTAAGGCAAAATTAGCAGCCGAACAAAAGGCAAAAGATGAAGCTGCAAAAAAGATAGCCGATGCAGAAAAAGAAAAAAAGAGGCTTGAAGATGAGGCTAGAAAGAAGGCCGCAGAAGCCGAAAGACTTGCAAAGCAAAATGCAGATGCAAAGACCAGAGCTCAAATGGAAGAGGTTGAACGCTTGATTTCCGAGGGTATAAATTTCTTAAAAAACGGAAATTTAAATTCGGCTCTTAACAGTTTTTCAAAGGCCTCGGATAAAATGCCGGATTCTGAAGTTCCATTTACTGCAAAAAAATATTTGGATATGGCTTCTGCATTAAATGATTTTTCTTCAGAGCGTGAAGGAACCGCAGATGCCGAAAGAGCTCTTTCGGATGCCGATACATACGTAAAAAAATCTTTAAATGCCGACGGGCAAAATGCAAGGGCTCATTACGTTTATTCTCAAATCGCCGATGCTCAAAAGCAGCCTCAGGTTGCCTTTGTTGAATTGGAAAAGGCTCAAAATTTGGATCCCGATAACTACTTATATAATTATGAGCTCGGTAAAAAATATTATGCAAGAGGGCATTATCAAAAAGCAAAGAACTCTTTTGAGAGAAGCGTAAAATCGAATCCTAAATTCGATAGTGCTTTTTTTAATTTGGGAATGTCTTGCAGAAAACTAGGCTTGGAAAACGAAGCTTTTTCCGCTTTTTCGTCGGCTGTAAAGATAAAGCCTGACTACGTAAAAGCCTTTTTGGAAATGGCCCGTATCCGCAAGGCCCAACGGAAATTTGATCAAGCTGTAGACAACTATAAAAAAGTTCTTTCTTATGAGCCTGCCAATCTTCCGGCTTTGAGGGAAATGGCACAAGTTTATGCGGATTTGGGACAAAATAATTTGGCAGAGCGTCACTTTAAGGAGGCTATTACTCTGGGTGAAGACGATGCGATAACCTATTATAATTTGGCAACTGTACAAGTTGATCTTGGAAAATACGGAGAAGCCTTGTCTAATGCTGAAAAAGCTTATGGCCTAAAGCCTTTGGATGCACGTGTTTTATATACTTATGGCTTAACTTTAGAAAAAAACGGAAGAAAATCTGAAGCCTATGATTATTACATACAAGCTGTGTCTGCAAATAAAAACTATGCTAAGCCGAGAATAAATCTGGGACGCATGTATTTGGATGAAGGCAAGCTTGGGGAAGCTGAAGAAAATCTTTTGGAGGCATATAGGCTCGAAAAAAATAACTTTGAAGTAAACACAAATTTAGGTAAGTTATACGGCTTAAGAGAAGACTATAACAAGTCGGTTAACCATTACTCCAATGCCGTAAAAACTCAGCCCCTTAATATTACTGCAAAGCAGAATTTGGCTGCAGCCTATATTTCTGCCGATCTAAAAGAAAACGCCGTAAGTGTTTATGAGCAGATTATAAAGGTCGATACAAAAAACTGGGATTCGTATTATGAATTAGGCAAACTTTATATCAGCTTGGATAAAAAAGCTGAAGCAAAGACTATTTTGGAAGGAGTGTTGAATAAAAATCCTAATTATTCAAAGGCAGCTGAAATTCGCTCAATACTTTCATCCCTTTAATTTAACCTATAGAATTTGCAATGAAATTATGTTAAAATCTACGGAGTAGTTAACGTGTTTGGTATAGGGAGATGATTTATGGCTGCAGGTGAAAAGAAAAGGATTTTGGACCTTCCATTAAAGCTTATTTTGACTCAAGAAGGTTCTACATTCTTTATAAAGAGAAATAAAAAACTCCTTAAATTTAAACTTGCCGGAAATATTGAAGAGTATGGTATTTCTCTCGAGAAATTTATGCCCGAAACTATTCAGCGTTTGCTTTTGGCTGACCATATCTCGAAAATTGAAATATCCAAACCCGAATTCGTATCTTCTCGGCAGGAGGTTATGGATCTTTCAAAGCTCATAGTGTATTCGGTTTTGTATAAGCAGTATGACGATTTTATCTTTAAACAAATCCTAAACTCTCCCGTTATAAAAAAGTGGAACCGCCAAAATCCTGCAAGTATAATTGATGAAAAAACCCGCATAAACGAAAAGTATTTGGCAAACGTATTGCAGGAAAACGATAAAATGATTTATGACGCAAAGCAGGAAATCGTAACCCCTCTTTTTTCGTTCATAACAAAAAATAACGCTCTTTCTCCTGAAGAAAAAAATATTCAGCTCTTTTTAGCTGAAAAATTTTTAAACATGATGCGTCCTTTTACTTGGTTTATTATAACAAAATTTAGGGGCCACAAGGATTTTGACCTCATTCTAAAAACAATCCGTACATCCCTTACCGAATACATGGATAAAACGAAAATAGCAGAATACATAGCTCTGATGCTGATGGAGTTGATCCTAAGTGCAGAAAACATGAATTTGCGTAAAGAGGCCTTGATTCTTTTTCCTGAACTGGATGACCCTCAAGAAGCATTACTTGATTCTGAAATACGCCGACGACTTGTTGCCGAGCTCGAAAAAAAACAAGAACTGGTATTTGTTTCATGGAAAATTGGAAGCGGAGGAACGGCCTCTATAGGTACGCAGGGTAAGCTCCAGATTACCCTTTACAGTAAAAATGAACAGTCGGATGCGGTTAGGGCAAACCTAAATGATTTAAAGATGGCCGATGTCGACAAAAATTCTTTAATTGACTTTTACAGAGCTCTTCCTGAAGGTTCGGAAGATTTGAATTTGGGAATGTATTATATTTCATATTTAAATGATGCTTGCGAAAAGGTAAATGTCCGTTTTGAGTCGAGTGCAAACCGCTTTGAAGATACGGATCTGACTGTAATGAATATGTCCTTTATGTTTTAGAACAGCACTTATTAAAAAAATACCGGATAGCACAATGA
>CAJPPE010000028.1 GCA_905372345.1 uncultured Treponema sp.
ATATTGTCGTTCTGATTATTTTGGCTCTAGTTATTTTATGGGGTAAAAATATTTAGAGTGCATTTTAATTGACAGGCAAAAGGCTTATTTATATAATATCAAAGATGAACAATACAGGTTTAAGCACAAAAAAAATTCTTGAAAATTGGTACGGCAATCATCTTATTATTGCCGGAGAAAGTTTTATAGTGGGAATCCTCACAGGACTTGCCGTTACGGCATTTAGAAAATCCATTGATTTTCTTTCAAGCTTGCGAATTGATGTTTATGATAAGACAGTAAGCGGACTGTTAAACCCGGTCTTTGGTACAATCTTCAGCCTTGGCGTTTTAATTTTGACGGTAATTATTTTAGGCTTATTTATGGGCTTTATCATCAAAAAATATCCTATGATAAAAGGGAGCGGGGTTTCACAGATCAAGGGTAAATTTATGAAAAAGCTCGATATGAGTCCTTGGCCGGAATTACCCTTAAAATTTTTAGGCGGTGTTTTAAACATAAGTGCAGGTCTTTCAGTCGGACGGGAAGGCCCCTCCGTTCAAATCGGAGCATACATAGGAAGCGCCTTTGAAAAAATCGGCAAGACTTCCCATATTGAAAGAGTCTGCCTTGTAACGAGCGGTGCTGCAGCAGGGCTTGCCGCAACTTTCGGAGCACCCTTTGCAGGAATCGTCTTTGCAATCGAAGACCTGCATCAATATCTAAGTCCCCTCCTTTTAACCTGCGTAATGCTCGGAGCCTTTGCAGGCGACCTTACAGCCTCATTCTTTTTTAAGCAGGGAGCTATTTTTGATTTTCACGGGCTTCAACTTTTCCCTATAAAATATTTCGGCTGGCTCATTTTGATGGGAGCCGCGGCAGCCCTGATCGGACATCTTTTTAAAAAATCGATTTATACGTCTCAAAAGATGTACGGAAAATTAAAGATTCCTCCCCAATTTTCGCCATTGATTCCGTATCTTATTTCGATACCAGTCTGTCTTTTTTTTCCTCTTGCGGCAAGCGGAGGAGACCATCTGATTGAAGCCCTTGCAGAACACAGCTTTCCGCTTTCCATGCTCATTCTGATTCTTGCGGCAAAGATAATTTTTACAGGCCTTTCGGCAGGCTCCGGAGCCATAGGCGGCATCTTTGTTCCTCTTCTTTCATGCGGAGCCTTGACGGGAATTATATTTTCGAACATCTTGGTTTATTTTAATTTAATTGAAGCTCAATATGCCGTAAACCTTATGGTCTTTGCGATGGCCGCTTTTTTTACTACCGTAATAAAGGCTCCGATTACGGCCATAGTTCTTCTTGCAGAAACAAGCGGAAACCTTTTCCATTTGGGAGGCTTGGTTCTGACCACGGCAGCGGCATACATTACGGCAAACATAATAAAATCGCCGCCGAATGACGAGGTTCTTTTAAAACAGATTTTAGACAGTGAAGATTTTGCAAATAAAAAAGAAAAAGCAGAAGAACACGGCAAGCAGGTTTTTGAAGTTTGCGTTTCCCCCGAATCTTTTTTAGACGGAAAGAAAATTATGGACATTCAATGGCCTGATGACTGTCTAATTGTAAGCATTGCGAGGGGTGAAGAAGAAATCATCCCCGACGGCAGTACCTATATTTCGGCAGGCGACAGGCTGGTGGTTTTAACACACGGACACTATGTAGAATCCCATTTGGAGCAAATTGCAGAGATGGCTCAAGTGACAGATTAAGTATTTTACTTTCCGACACAAAAGCCTGAAAAGACCTTGTCAAGGATATCGTCGGAGCGGACTTCTCCGGTAATTTCACCTAAAAAGCTTAGGGCTTCTTCGAGGTCTTCTACGATGAGGTCGAGGGGGAAGCCTTCAAGAGAATTTTGATAGGCTGTTTTGAGCACATCCAAGGCCTTTTGAACGGCATCCCTCTGCCTTTCACTTCCGAGGGAAGCTGTTTTTGAAAAGCCGGAACTGCCTGTATTTTTTGCAAGAACAGAATAGGCCTTTTCAGACAAAGCCTTAATCCCGTTAGAAGCCTTTGATGAAATTATTATGGGCTCTTTAATTTTTTCGGCTTTTAAGATTTCTTTTATTTTTTCTTTTGACTCGGTATCGAGTAAGTCCTCTTTTGTGATAACTGTAATTACCGGAGCCTTTGCATTTTTTATAAACTCGGAATCATCCTTGTTTAAACTACCTGCGGACAAGATATCTTTAGGGTCGCAAAGGTAGAGGATGAGGTCGGCATTCCGGCTCATCTCCAAGCTCCGCTCGACACCGATAGCCTCTATCGAATCCTTAGTATAGCGTATACCCGCCGTATCGTAAAGGCTTACGGGGATGCCGTTAAAGTTTAGGGAAGCTTCAAGCCAGTCCCTCGTCGTCCCGTGAATATCCGAAACTATGGCCCTGTCTTCTTTTAGGAGGGCGTTAAAGAGGGATGACTTTCCTGCATTGGTCTTACCCGCAAGAACAACCTTAGCTCCTTGAATAAAGATTTTTTCAGCTGCCCATGAATCGGCTAAATCTTTTAGAGGTTCGATAATCCGTAAAATCAAATCGGGAGAAAATGCACCTTGGCTTGTTTCCTCATCTTCGGGATATTCTATTTCAACATCGGCCGCAGCGATGACAGCTGTTAGTCCGTGCTTTATTTCCTCTATTCCCGAAAAAAGATTTCCCGACAGGCGGCCTGCTGCAAGTTCTATATTTATATCGGTTTTTGAATTGATGATTTCGTTTACAGCTTCGGCCCGCGTTAAATCGGCCTTTCCGTTCGCAAAGGCACGGAATGTAAACTCCCCGCCCTCGGCTGCTCTAAAACCGTTTTCAATTAAAAGGCGGTAAATTTTTAACACTACGGCAGTTCCGCCATGGCAGATAAACTCAACGGAATCCTCCCCCGTAAAACTTTTAGGCTCCCGATAAACGCAGACCGTAACCTCATCAATTTCTTTTTTTGATTCGGGGTCTAAAATCCAGCCATGCAAAATGCTGTTGCCTTGGGCTTCTTTTAGTTTTTCAGGTTTTGAAAAGATTGCGGAAGCAATGTTTATCGCCCCCTTCCCCGAAGTGCGGACAATGCCCAAAGCGGCAGGGCTTAGGGCCGTAGCTATTGCGGCTATAGGATCGTCTAGGGCATATTTACCTATCTGCATTATCTTCTCCCGAAATTTTTAAGCGGCAAAATATTATCGGAGCCGTAAGTTCCGTCATTATAAGCCCTCCCCGTCAGGACGCAGATCCAAGTAACGCCCCGAATTATTCCAATAAATATAGCCCTCATCTATGGAATCCTTAATTCCTAATATCTGGCGTTTTACATAATTTTCATCATAGTATTTTTTGTCATAAGAAACGGGGATAAAAAATGCTTGAGCCCAAGGGCGTACAATTACCTTGTTGCGTGCCATCAATTTGTTTCTATAAGAACCTTGATGATAAATTCGATAGGGTCTTTCTTCGGCAGGTTGATAAGCTAAAAAACTTTGAGAAAAATGACTGGGATAAAACATCGGGCAGATAACATCCACATATTCTGCAAGAAGTTCTACCTCCTGCCCAGTGCGGGCACCCGTGCGGTACCAGCCGTTTGCTCCGTAAATATCTATAGAAATAGGGGCTTTGATTCTTTCGCGTGAGTAGGCCAGAAAAGACATCAGGGCACCGACCTTGTCCATGCCGTTTTCCCTTGCAGGGTATCGAACATCTGCAAGGTTTAAGCCGTCGGTAGGAAAACGAATATAGTCGAATTGAATTTCGTCAAAGCCGAGAGAGCAAAGTTCTTCGGCTATGTCGACATTGTATTTCCAAACGGCTTCGTTATAAGGGTCGACCCAATGCTCCTGTATAATTTCTTTTTCTCCGTTATAAAGATTATAGCCCTGCCAAGGTTTACCGGTTTCTTTATCCTGAACGGCATACTGTCCGTTATTATATCTATATAAATTTTTATCTTTAAATACGACAATTCGGGCAATAAGATAAATCTTTTCCGCCTTTGCTCGTTTTATAAATTTTTCAATATCAAGAGTATACTTTATGCCGTTATATTTTTTTATATCTTCGTTTTTACTTTCATAGCGGACAAAGCCATATTCATCTTTCATATCGATAACAAGGGCATTGAGCTTATTGTCCTTGATTGTTTTAAGATGTTTTTCAAAAGATTTTTCATCCCGCATCTGATGCGTAGGAGTATAAATCCCTTTTTTACCGTCAGAGATTTTTAAATAAGGATTCTTTTGATTTTTTTTGTCGTGTAATAACCATAGCTCGGATAAAGATAAATTACCGTTAAACAAAGTTAAACTATTCGGAACAAAGGCACAAAGATAATTTGAATTCTTCAGGTATTTTTTAACCTTATCATAATTTTTTAATAATTTTTTAGAAGTATAAGTTTGGGTATTTGGCATAATTAAATCGGTTTCAAATAAATCGTTTTCCATAACTCCGAAAACAGTATTGTCTATTATATTTAAACTATCTACACAAACGAGCTTTTTATTGTTTGCTTCTTTTTCATTTAAGGATATAAATACTTTTTTATTCCAATCAAGCTTATACATCAAACCTGAAAATGTTTGAGCACAGTAAACTTGAGAGTTATTCGAGATTTGATTAAAAACAATATCCGATATTTCTTCAATTCCTTCAGGGCCTTTTTTTAAACCGTCGCTTATATCGTTCCAGATTTTTGAATTTACATCGGGCTGCTTCCAAGCCATACCTGCGATAGAGTGAGAAACAAAAACCGTTAAAATTTTTTCTCCCCTTGAATTAGGCATATCCAAAACACTGACAGCCTTTATTCCGTTTACCGAATGATTGGCTCCAAGGTCATCCCAAGTTTTTCCTGAATCCCGTGTCAAAAAAACATTGCTTGAAGTTGCAGTAACAAAGATATTCGGATTAAAGGGGTGAACTTCCAAATCTTTAAGTTGAGGAATTTTTTCTATAAAAGTTTTGTTTCCGTTTTTATCTATATTTTTGATTATTTTTTTTGGAAGTTTATCATTTAGGTAGTAGAATTCTTTTAAGTTTTTGCTTGCAACTAGCCCCCTATCGGTTAAAAAAAGCCATTGATTTCCGGCCTTAGATATTTTAAAAACCGCCGCATCACTCCAAATCTTTTTTACCCTAAAATTATCTATTTTAAACAAGCCCTCAGAACTTCCTGCCAAAAAAGCATCTTGAGCATAAAGCGGGAGCATAATAATCAACAAAACAAAAGCAAGCCTTAAAGCTCTTTTACCGCAATAAAAGATTTTCATAGGCTCACATAATGCCATAAATTGAAGATATATGCAAGCGGTAATTACAGACGGTAAAATGCCCATCAGCCCTTACATTTTTCTCTAAAATTTGGTATAATGATAGAATATTGGAGTTTTATTATGAAGATAAATTGTCCTTGCGATAAAAGTTTTGAAATTGAACATAATGCTAAAATAAATTTAGACAAAGAACCGGAAATATTAAAAAAAATAGCTGACGGTTCATATTTGACCTTTAAATGCCCGCAGTGCGGAAGAAACGTCCGTTCCGAGATAAAGACAAGAATCGAATGGCCTTCCAAAAAGCTTATCTTGCTCTTCGTTCCGGAGGCGGATAGGATAGCCTGCCTTTCCAGCTGCACGGGATTAAAGGAAATAAACGAAAAAACAAAAAAGACGGAAAAGATAGAATATGAAAAAGCCGATGAAACTCCGGTTATAGGCTATTCGGAATTGGCCGAGCGTATTGCTGTTGTAGAGGCCGGCCTCGATCCTCATGCCATGGAAGTTTTAAAATTCTTTATATTGGACAGCGGAAAAGACATAAAGGGAAAAAAGATAAAAATCTTTTTCCACTCGATAAACGATGACGGCAGCTTCGAGTTTTATGTTTACGGATTAAAAGAAGATCAAGTAGCGGTTATGAAAATTCCCGTCAAATTATATGACTCGATTTGTCAAGATATAAAAAACAAAAAGAAGTCCGAAGTTTTTAAGGCAGTCTATTTGGGAAACTATCTTTCCTACCAAAATATTTTTACCGAAGGAAGGGATTCATAGTTTATGCATAAAAAATATCTTTATTTATTTTTTGCTTTAATTTTATGTTTTTCATTAGGTGCTCAAAATATGGATTTGCCTTGGAGTGAAGTCGCCGAAAACCAAGGACAACAAGCGGCAGAAGGAACCGGCCAAGGAGGCGGAACATCAGGCTCAAACTCTGCCTCGCAATCACAACCAAACGCAAACTCAAGTGCAAGCCAACAAACTCAAGCAGAAGCAAATGCAAGCACAAACCAGCAAACAAAGCCGGCAACAAACTCAACCATACCCCCGCAAACTCAACCGGCACCAAGTGCAAATCCACAAGCTAAACCATCACAGATAAAGCCGGAAGAAACCAAAATAAATATTCTTGTATTTGCTCAGGCTATGAGCCTTGCAGTTGCAAACGATAAGGCTCTTTATTCACGTAACTCGGCCGCAAGGGCAAACCTCCCCGAACAAGACAAACTCCGCTCGGCAAAGGTCATTCATAAATTTTCGGGAGGCGTTACCGAAATAATGAATTCGGGGACATCGCCGATATTTTTTGCAGCGGGAAAGGACGGCTTTGTTACCAGATATTCTTATCCGAAATTTGAACCCGATACTTGGCAGCTTTCAAGTATGCCGATACAAAAAATAGCAGTACATCCTAACGGACAACTCGTTGCAGTTTATGAAACAAACGGTTTCAGTATTCATCAAGTTTCTCTTTGGGATTGGGCAAAAAAGAAAACATTATTTTCAAAACGCCTATCCGATTCGGTTGTATCCCTTTCATGGTCGGCCAACGGAACCTACCTTTTTGTGGGCAACAGGTCTACCGACGGCATCACTGTATTGGATTCAAAAGGCACAGTACAAAATATTTATCAAGAAGCCCCAGGAATAGTTTCTTTAGCAGCTACGGCATCAAGCGAAAGAAGCATTGTAACTTACGGAGAATCGGGCCGCCTTGTTTACACCGATATAGCAAAGAAAAAAAAGCTAAAAGAATTCAGGACAGAGAACAAACTTGAAAATCCGAATCTTATAAAAAACTTTACAAGAATTATCGGCTATAAGAATAATAATGTCTATGTAATAGATGCAGTTACGGGAGAAACAATTTCTGAACATCAAGCCCGATATGCCCTCTTTGCTTCTAAAATTCAAGATTCGGTTCCTATTTGGATTGAAAGAACTCGAAAAAAAAATGAATGGTGCATAAGACAGGGAGACGCTTCTTCAAACGGTTTTTATGTGCCGGGGAATTCCAAAATAACGGCAGCCCGCCATATTAAAAATCACATGATAATCGGCACCCAAGACGGTTCCATTTACATGATAGGCCTAAACGAAGACTCTTCAGTAAATCTTGAAAAACCGCTCACCTACTCCGGCTCAAAAATAGATGACATTACAAGCGACGGAAATGTTTTGTACATTCTAAAAGACGGAAAAATCTATGTTCAAAATTCCCCTGAAGAAAAACCCGTTCCGATAATAGAAAACCTTAAAACAAATAAGTTTACATTTTATAACAACGGCTTTTTGCTCTGGTCGGACATAAAAAAGGGGACACCCATCTCCCACTTCTCCCTCGATACAAAGGAACTAAAAAAAATTACAACACCTAAAGAAACCGTTATATCCGTTTCGGTTTATAAGAATTTATTTTTATATGTAGAATCTTTTAACGGAGTTACATTGGTTAACTTTGATAACGGGAAAAAAGAATTTGTTTATAATGCCCCGGGAATTCAAAATGCGGTTCAAGTAGACGACAACACCATGCTGATTGCCAAAAGTGCCATAGGACGATCTCAAAGTCCGGTCTTTATAATAAATACCTTAACGGAAGAAACAAGTCCAATCCCTATGGAAGGGAATTTAGCCTTTGCCCTTGAACAAAATGCTTCACGCCCTAACAGCCTTGCATGTTTTTTGGTAGGAACAAGTCCTTCACCTAAAACAGAGCTGCTGCATATCAGCTTAAACCGAAAAAATCCTATAGACAGCACCTTTAAACCGGTTCTTTCCTACAAGGAAGAAAGCGTAGATGCTTTTTTGGAAATTTCGGGAAACGACATTTTAACCAACTTGGGAAACAGCTCACTTGTTCACTACAACACCTCCTCAAAACAGGCCAGAAGATTATCCCGCTCATACGGATTTCCCAAGGAAGCGATTATCCTAAAAAAATATTTTATCAGCCTCAACTTCGGTGATACTCTATCATGGTATGAACGGAAAACGGGGGCTATTTTAAAAACAGTAACAATAGAATAAGAGAAAATTTATGAAAAGATATATTTTATTTTTAATCCTTGCAGCAATGCTTTTTACTTCATGCACAAAAACCGAAGAAGACAAGATCGCTGTCATCTGGACGGACAGGGCGGAGTTTGTTTCATACTGTGAAGTTTTTAATAACTCTCAAAATGAGTATAAGATTATTGTAGAATACAAAAAGAGCCCTGTCGATGCCATCATAAATACTGATGTGCAGCCAGACATAGTTATAGGTTCATGGCTTAAGGGTAAATCGGCCAGAGTAAAGTTTAGAAAAATCAATAATCTTTTCGGGGAAAAAAAGATAGACAAAACCGACTTTTATCCCGAACTCTTAAACCTAGGAAACATTTCTGGTAATCAATATCTATTGCCTATAAGTTTTAACTTACCGATGATTATTTTTTCTTCGGCAAATAAGTTTAAAACAAAGAGCGATTTTTCTATTTCTACTGATGAGATAAGAGATTTTTCAATTAAGTTTAATAAGGCAGCCAAAGGGACTTATACCGCAATGGGCTTTTCGCCCCGATGGTCGGACGACTTTTTATACATGAACACCAAGGGCTTCAATGCCTCCTTTGAAGAAGAAAAAGATTTTTTTTCATGGAACGATAAGTCTCTTCAAAATGCAATAAATTATATAAGAGATTGGAGCAGCGAGGTAAACACATCAGCCTCCGCAGAAGATGACTTTAAATTCAAGTATCTTTATGACTCGCCCTATGTTTTAGTCAAAAACGGAAGATGTCTTTTTTATTATGCATCCAGTGAAGAACTTTTTTCTACACCTCAAAAACGATTGGAAAATATAGATTTTAGGTGGCTGGCCTTCAGCGGAAAGACCCCCTTAAAAGACGACATTCTTTACGGTGGAATTTGCAGCAAAGCAAAAAACCCTAAAGCTGCCGAGGCTTTTTTTATTTGGTTTTTTCAGGTAAAAACCCAAGAACAGCTTTTAAATCGAGCTAATGAGATGGATCTGATGATAAATGCATTCGGCCTTGCAGGCGGCTTTTCTGCCCTGCGTCAAGTAACGGAAAAGCTATTCCCAAGGTACTATCCTCTTTTATTGTCGCATCTGCCTCAAACACAAAGCTTTTATGCACCTCATATTTTACCGAGTAATTGGCCGATGCTAAAAAAGGAAATTCTAATGCCCTATTTGAAGGACGCATGCAATACCTCGGCTTACCACAATTCTATTCCTTCTCTTAATAAAAAAATAGCGGAATGGTATAAAAATCAATAAAAGTGCAACCTTATTTCACTTTAAGTGTCTTACTCATAGCGGATACTTTTTTTTACACGGAGGATTTATGCAGACAATCGATGATCTTGGAAAATATACATTTTCAGCCCTATTAAAAAATTCGGTCTCAAAATTTTCGAATAGACCTGCTCTTTCATACGTATCGGAGCAACCGATAAGCTACGAAGAACTAAACAAAAAAGTCAACTCTGTAAAAAACTTATTACATTCATTAGGCGTAAAACCTCTTGATAAGGTAGCAATTTTCAGTACAAGCTCGCCGCAGTGGGCCATTTCGTATTTTGCAATAGTTACACTCGGAGCCATTGCCGTGCCTCTTTTACCTGATTTTAATGAAAGTGAGGCCTCATCTTGTTTAAAGCATTCGGGAGCAAGGGCTATATTTGCCGGAGAAAAACTTTTGGCAAAGTTAAACAATACCGATGAATTAGATATTATAATCAATATACATGACTTTGCAGTAAAAAAGGGAGAAATAAAGACGGACTCTCCCCTGCCTGAACATGAATGTAATGAAGAAGATACAGCTTCAATTATTTATACATCGGGTACAACAGGCCGTTCTAAGGGTGTTGTACTCACACATAAAAATCTTATTTTTACGGCTATTGGAGGTCAGCACTGCCAACGCATAAACCAATATGAGGCAGCCCTTTCAATATTGCCGATGTCCCATGTTTATGAGTTTACAATAGGCTTTTTAATGTTCATGCTGAACGGAGCCTGCATCTACTACCTTGAAGGCCCGCCTACTCCTAGAAACCTCCTGCCGGCGCTTCAAAAAGTGAGACCTCATTTTATGTTGAGTGTTCCGATTGTAATCGAAAAAATATATAAACAAAAAATTCTGCCGGCCTTTAATG
>CAJPPE010000029.1 GCA_905372345.1 uncultured Treponema sp.
ATTTATTTTTATCGGTGTAATTATTATTCTTGTTATATATATTTTTGCCGCTGCGATTCCTATGAGGGAAGATATTTACTTGATGCCTGATTGGGCTTCGCCGATACCCAAAGTCCAAAACGGACAAATTTATTCGGACGAATCTGCGGCTTCCCAGGATGAACTTAAGCAAAAATTTACCGGAAAAACTCCGATTCCTTTTTCTTTGGGTAATTTATTCGGGTATTTTACCGAAGACGGCGAAATTTTGAGGGCCGAAGCTGCGGAAGAAAGATTCAGTTCTTCTTTTTATGCTTGGACAAAATATTCCCAAAAACCTCTTTTTACGGATATTTATAAGCCTGAGGAATTCGATTTGGAAAAGCCTTTTTTGCGTATTAATGAGCCGGGTTATGTTTACCTCGACAAGGATAGATTTTTTTTGTTTGAACCTGAAGGTTCTTCTCTTTCAGAATATGATAATACCGGCAAAAAATTATGGCACTACACGCATACTTTTCCTATAACGGCTTTTCAGTCATCTAAGGCCGGCTGTGTGATAGGTCATTCGGACGGGCTTTTAGTATGCCTCGATTCCGAGGGAAACACTCTTTTTAGTTTTTATCCGGGGGGCAGTACCTATCAGGCAATAATGGGGGCTGCAATTTCGGAAGACGGAAAACAGGTGCTCTGCTTATGCGGTCTTGACAAGCAAAGGGTTGTTCTTATAAATATTTCGGGCCGTCAGCATAAAATAGTATATCACTCATATTTTGAAGAAGACTTAAGAAGACAGGCCTTTGCTTCATTTGATAAAGCGGGGCATTTTGCCGTTTTTGAATCGGCTGAAGGAATAGGTATTATTGATTGTAGGAATTTAACTCTTTCGCTTATAAAGGAAGAAGGTTTTATTGCAGGCTTGGGCTTTCAAGATAAAAACGCCTTACTTACGGTGCTTCTTCAAAAAGATGATGAATGTTCTCTTTTGTTGATAGACCCTCCCGATTTGATGATGGGAAAAACGAAATTTAAGTCTGAAAATACCTTTTTAATTCAAAAGGAAAATAAAATCTACATAGGTACCGATGAAAAGATTACTGCATTGGATATACGGGGGCTTTAATGAAAAAAAATCTTTATATATTTTTGTTCTTTATGACTTTTTTATGCTCTTATGCCTTTGAATGGCCTGTAGAAAATCCTTCGCTTTTGCGTTTATTTGCTCAAAAAGATGAAGCTTCCGTTTCACAGTCATTGGTGTTTAAAGAGGTTGATGCGGTTAGGGCTTCGGGCTACGGTAAACACATAATAAGTATCGAGAAAAAAAACAGTCGCCGTTTTTTTCCAAGCACTTTGGGAAATGCTCTTATCTTTATAGATGATGAGGGGCTTCAAAGTGTTTATGCCAATCTTTCCGACACGGATTTATTTACCTCCAGAAAAGAAACGGAATCGGGCTCAATAATCGGGCATACCGGCAATTCGGCATGGACTGAAGAAAAGAGTTTAATCTTTCAGGTTGCAGATGTACGAAATAATGTTTTAATAAACCCTCTTTTATTTATGCCTGAGATTGAAGAAAAAATACAGCCTCAAATTAAAAATACTGTTTTGATAGGTACCGATAATCAGCCGATAAATTTGGAAAATATAAAAAAAATAAAACAAGGTTCATATAATCTTTATTCTTCGGTTTATGATTTTATAGAAAAAGACGGTCCCGGTCTTGTACCTTTTAGAATTACGGTTTCCATCAATGGAATGAATATAGCCGACCTCCCGTTTGAAGTTTTAAGTTCCGACGGAAAATCTCTTTATTTAAAAAACAAAGAGACATCTTTATCCCTTTTGTATCAAAAAGACGGAGCTATACATTTAGGAAAAATAAATTTGCCTTCAGGAAAGATTGAGCTTATAATCACCGCCTTTGATAAGAGCGGAAACGAAAAAAGTGCTTCTTTTATTTTTCAAGTAGAATAGATTTTTAAAATAAGGCTATCCTTTCCATCTCTTTTTTTATATCGATGTCCCAATATTCCAAACAGATAGGACAGTTGAGCCCGTATTTTTCTAACAGCTTAGACAGCTTTATAAAGTCTTCCTTTGAAACGGGGTTGTGTAGATCGCTTTTTCCGTCATTGGAATGAAGATGCATGTAGGCTATGTGTTTTTGATTATTGGAAAACCAGTTTTCTATTTTTTCGCCTGAAACTAGGGCATATCCCCAATCAAGGTTTAATTTTACTTGAGGCAGGGCGACGGCTTCTATAAGTTTTGCAGCGAGGCGGCTGTCCTTTTCGCAGACGTTTTCTAAAACCACACAGCCCTTAAAGCCCGAATTTTCTACGGCCTCGTTAAAAAATTCCGCATTGCTTTTTAAGAACAAATCGAATTTAAAATCTTCTTTAAACCAAGGCATAATCTGGGTATGAAAAATTATAAAATCAAGGTTCAAGAGCTTTGCAAAAAATAAATCCCTCTTGTACATTTTTCTGCTGTAAGCGGCTATGTCCCTATTAAAAGAAGCTATATTTAAATCGATAAAGCTGCCGTGCATGGACTTTATTCCTTTTAAATAGGGCAGCTTTTTTTCGTATTCGTTTAAAAGAGAGTATATCTCCGAGTCGGTTAAACATGGCTCGGTAAAGTCTTGAAGTTCAAGTCCTAAATTAAGCTCATTAAAAAGATTAAGATCAAAATCAGCGATTGTCCTGACAGCCTTAATCAGCTTATTTTTCATAAAAAGTTTTTAGTTTTGCCTCTTTAAAATTTTTTCGATATTTAATTCTCCTGCAAAGCAGGGAATGTTTATATCCCAGTTTTCCAAGACTTGAGGATTTACTTCCCCGAATATGCCTATTTGTTCTCCATTGTAAAGAAGACCTGCCTGCCTGCCCGAAATAAAGCGGGGGTCGACAGTTTCACAAACCTTGTATTCTATTCCGAGGTAGTATAAGAGGTTTGCCGCCTCGCTTGCTGCCGTGTTAAAGTTGGCGTTTTGTTCGGCAGTCAAAAAGCCTAGGCTTTGGGCTGTCCTTGTGCCTGTGGAGTCTGCATCGTCAAAAAAGGCTATCTTTCCGGTCTCAAATATTTTGTGGGGATAGACTGCATTTGCAGAGCCCATCTCGGCATTTAAAAGAGAGGGGAGAATAGAGTTGCGTACAAACTGATAGTTTTCGGACATCGGGTTTGAAATCTCTATAACCGAAGCTTCATCTATGCACATTCTTTCAATATAGTCTTTTTTGGAGCCCAAATAATTAAAAATCATTTCCTGATAGCCCATGCCTGTCATAAGCCCTTTTATTTTTCGGCTTAGCATTGTTGCAGGCAAAAGCCTTCCGATTGTAAATTCGTTCGGTGTTTCGGGCGTAAAGAAATTAACGGTTTTACCCATCATTACATCTTCGATTATGTCCACTTCATGAAGAAAATCGTTGCGGTAGGGGGAGGGCTTCAGCCTAATCTTATTTCCTGAAATTTCAGTTTCCGAGTCCATGCGCTTTAGGGCATCGGCAATTTCTTCCGCCTTAAAAGATGAGCCCAAGAGCTTATTGACGGCTTCCACTGAAGTTTCTGCATTTTCTTGAAAATAAAACGGGGTAGTAATGGTTTTTCCGTATCCCGTTTCATAAGGATGCTCTATTTTAACGGGTAGAATCGTATATCCGCAGTCGGCAAAATCGCATGCGACTATATTTGCTGAAAGCAAAATGCTCGTCATATCAGTGCCGGTAAATTCTACAAAAAGATAGGTGTCTCCTGCTTGGACGGCTCCTATTTTAGCACTGTTTATAACGGGAGGCATTGAAAGGACTTCTCCGTTTGCATCCTTCAAAAGAGGAAAGAGTTTTTTGTCTTCAAGCAATGAGGCATATTCAATTCCCTTGGGGTGTTCCTTTAGGATTTTGCGGCATAAAAGAGGTTTTTCCATATCGAGCGGCGTAAACTCGGTTTTGTCGGGATCTACGGCCGTGTATTCGATGGGCCATTTTATAAGTTTTGAGCGGTAAACTCCCATAGAAACGGTTTTTCTTTTTCTTCCGAAGTTGCGGCAAAGTTTTTCCTGTGTTTGGATTATGTCGGCAAGCATGAGTTCGTCTATGGGCTTACCCGAAATTACAAAGCCTGCCGCAAAGGGGCGGATTTCTTTAAGCTCCGGCGAGACCTTAACCCTGCGCTCGGCTGAGTCTTGCGTTTTTTCTTTTGATGAAAGGAAGCTTTGATAGTTTTTTGTATTTGATTTTCCTCCTGCATGGATGCGTAAAAGCCTTGCAAGGCCTGCCGTAGACCAAAGGTCGGGACGATTTGTATCGTTTAATTCTATCTTAATTATGCGCTCTTTTTCAGGAAGCGAGGTGTCCGGTTTTTCGTCAAGTTCTGCCTTGGCTGATGTTAAAATTTCTTCAAGTTTGCCGTAGTCATGCTTTGCACCGAGCTCCGCTTCAAGTTCTGCTCCTAGCATATTAAAAAAAAGGGATTCATTTACTTCAATCTTAGGCATCTTATCCTCCGCAGTTAAAAAAACTGAAAGGGATTATATCATAAATTATGGCTTTGTGCTATAAGGTGAGGACAAAAACACAAGTCTATACTCTATAATTTTTCTGAGCTGATGCTTTATCTGGTATGTATAAAAATCAAATTACAAATCCCTCCGCATCCGGCTTGGCGTAATGCCGTAGGTTTCCTTAAAGGCTTTTTGAAAATAGCCGTCCCCGTAATAGCCGACCGCTTGTGCTATTTCTATAATGGATAAGCTATCATCATAAAGGAGTTCGAGGGCCTTTGTCATTCTTATTTTTTGAGTGTATCCGTTTATCGTTGTGTTAAAACAATCTTTAAAACCGGTTACCAGTTTTTGTTGATTGATGGCAAATTTTTTGGCAAGTTCGGCAATCGTAACATGATCTGCAAAGTGTTCTTCTATAAAAGTTTTTACTTCTTTAAGGACGGCCTTGTCTTTTTGAGAAAGGTGCACATTTATTGCCGGTTTTGCCTTATAAATATAATCGTACAGAAGAGAAAAAACTTCCAAACATTTACCTTGAATATAGAGCTTTAAAGCTCCTCCTTCCAATGTACATTCTTTAAGACTGTTGCAAATTGCGGTTATTTTAGGAATGACAATCGGTTCGGGATTAAGTACGCATGCTGCTCTTTCAAAAAAATCTTCTTCCAATGTGATAGGCAAAGAAGAAAAAAACTTTTCCCGAAAGGCAAAACCTATATTGATAAACCGTACATGAGGTTCAATCCTCTTATATCCGTAAAAACTAAAAGTATTGACATAGGCATTAAGCCCGTATTCAAATTCGCAAGACTTTTCTTTTTTTTCATAATAAGAGGCGAGCCCGGTGTAATATTGCCCAAGTTCGATAATTCTTTCATTTACATTATCCGCCTTGATAACAAGAGGCCGGTACAGTGTACAATCGGAAATAGTCGCCACAGCCGTTTCGGTATCTCCCAAGATGGAAAAACCGCCTGAGCCTTTTTCTTCATCCAATATATAATCCCTTCTTCCATCTTTTAAATGCTTGATAAAGCCGAAATGTTCAAAGTCCTCCCAATAATCTTCAACCGTACGCATGTTTACCTCTTCTCTTTTTAAAGTTTTTCTGTTCTATTTGAAGATTATAATAGTATATTTGACTTAAAAAGTCAAGTATTTTTATATTTTCTTTCTTATTTGAAGAAATTTTTATTGACAAAAATTCTTATAACGGCTAGAATAAGGTAGTAAAATAAGTTAGTGATGACTAACCGAGTTTTTTGAAATGGAGCATTTTATGAATAAAAAATCAAAAGGAATATTCGACAGTGTTTTTTATTATTCAAATGAAGGAAAACCGTTTCTTATTGCAAGCATTTTTTTATCTACGGTAGGAATGTTATGCAATGCCGTTCCATATATATCGGTATATTTTATAGGCAAAATATTTTTAACCGGCGGGGACAGGGACGGCGTTTTCTTTTGGATAATGGTTGCAGGTGCTGCCGTTTTATGTAATTTAATTTTTTCATTTTTAGGCAGTTTGGGCTGCCATAGGGTGGCGTTTAAAATTTTATATAGGTATCGAATTAAGCTGATGGAACATTTAGGAAAATTACCGCTCGGTTTTTTTTCCAAAAACACAAGCGGCTCCATTCAAAAAATAATGGATGAAAATATCGAAAAATTAGAAGGGGTTATCGCTCACATGCTGCCTGATTTGACGGGTTCCTTTGTTGTGCTGATTTTACTCTTATTAGGAATTGCCTATCTTAATTGGCTTATGGCAATTACGGTGCTCATTTCGGTGGTGCTTGCCTTTTTCTTTCAGGCTTTGATTTTTGGCGGAGAAAAAGCAAAAGAAAGATATGCAAACTATATGAAACTTTCGGCAGATATTACCGGTCATTTTTCAGAGTATGTAAAAGGAATGGCGGAAGTAAAACTGTTTGGACGGGCAGGCGGCATATCAAAAAATTTGGAGCACAGCCTTGACGGATGTCTTGACTGGGAAATAACCAATTATAAAAGATCCGCTTTTTTTATGAGCATGTATAAAAGTATTATCCTATCTCTTCTTAGCTTTGTCGTTCCGGTCGGCGGTTTTTTGATTTTTAAAAATCCTGCAGGAGATACGGTTTTATCGGTTATTATGGCATTGATTATCGTGCCTGCACTGTACGACCCGCTTTTAACCTGTATAGATTATGCAAATCAAATCAACTTTGCAAAAGCAGGCCTTGTGCAGATAGACGGTATTTTAAATGAGCCCGTTTTTAAAGCAAAAAATAATGAGGAAAAAGAAAAGGGTGCGGCGGTGCATTTTGATTCGGTTTCATTTTCGTATCAAAATGAGGCAGACCCCTTACGGAAGCAAGCTCTTGATACCGTTTCATTTACTTGTAATGAAAATGAGATGACTGCTTTGGTCGGAGAATCGGGAAGCGGAAAATCCACCATAGGGCAGCTGCTTTTACGGTTTTGGGATGTGCATGAAGGAAGTATAAAGATCGGCGGAAAGGATATAAAAAGCTTTGATACGGAAGACTTAATGGAAAAAATCGCCTTTGTTTTCCAAGACACCCATATCTTTTCTGATACGGTACGAAATAATATTTCGATGAATAAAAACTGCTCCGATGAAACGATAATCGAAGCGGCGAAAAAGGCGAGATGCCACGATTTTATTATGAACCTTCCCGATAAATATGACACCCTGATCGGTTCGGGGAATATAAAGCTGTCAGGCGGAGAAGCTCAACGGATTTCGATAGCACGGGCTTTTTTAAAAGATTCTAAAATAGTTATTTTGGACGAAGCCTTGGCCTATACCGATGCGGAAAATGAAAACTTGATACAGGAAGCAATTAGAAATCTTATTAAAGATAAAACGGTCATTGTCATTGCGCACCGGCTGAAAAGCATTATGGATGCGGATAAGATTATCGTTTTAAGCGACGGAAAAATTATAGAAGAAGGCACGCACAAAAGCCTTATGGAAAAAGACGGAGCATATAAAACGCTGTGGAATTTACAGTTTGAAGCGGAAACATGGGAAATAGCAAGCAAGGGAGGTGAACTGTAATGAAAGAACTGATAAGAAAATTTACAATGGGGCATCCCAAACAAATGGCGGAACCGGTGATATGGTATTTTTTGGAAGGCTTTACCGTCGGTTTTCCGGCAGTAGCGGTATATTTTGCAATTAATCTTTTTATTACATATTTTAATAATCCTGCAATCATCTTTGATAAGGGATATTGGAATATAGCCCTCTGGCTTGCAGTTTTTTTCCTTTTGCAGTTGACGGTCAGTACGCTTACCTTTTTAAAAACCTTTCTTCCCGGTGCCCGTAACTCTGCACAGAACAAAAAAGACTTTATTCAAAAAATAAAAAGATTACCGCTCGGTTTTTTTTCTAAAACCCGTTCCGGAGAACTTATCAATACATTTACCGGAGATTTTTTAGCGATTGAGCAGGGTATGGTCGGCTCTTTTACGGGATTGTTCGGTGTTGTTTTTTCCTGCATCTTAACATCGGTTTTTATGTTTTGGTTTAATTGGAAAATGGCGCTTGCCTTTTATATTGCACTCCCGATTTCCGCAATTATTATTTTAATTTCTTTTAAGGTATTGGGAAACTTAATTGTAAGCTCAAGAACGGCAAAAGATAATACTGCAGAAGCGCTCAATGAATATCTTTCCGGTATGAAAATTCTTAGGAGCTACAATCAAATAGGAAAGGGTTTTTCCAAACTTGAAGATGCCTACAAAAACCTAAAAGATATCAGCATAAGGGGAGAAACATTGGGCGGCTCCTTTTTAGGTTTTGCCTTAACATTTGCACGGGCAGGGCTTCCGCTTATGTGTTTTGCCGGAACCTATCTTATTTTCGGCGGCGAAATAGGCTTAACCGAATTTTTAAGTATCATTATTATCGGCACCAAAATCATAAGTCCGCTTCTTACATGGATTCGGTACACCGCCATTCTTAGAATGCAGTATGTCAGTGCAACAAGAATCGACAATGTTATGAGGAAAAAAGAATTAGGCGGTGAAAAATCAATAGAAATAAAAGATTTGGGCGATATTGAGTTTGAACATACGGGTTTTTCATATTTACAAGGGAAAAATGTTATTGATGATATATCCTGCATTTTTAAGAAAAACTCTCTTACCGCCATTGTGGGGCCGAGCGGCGGAGGAAAATCCACCATATTAAAACTTATCGCACGGTTTTGGGATGTAAACTCAGGAAGTATAAAAATCGGCGGTGTTTCACTCAATGAAATAAATCCCGATCACTGGCTTAAACATATTTCAATGGTACTGCAAGAGGTCTATCTTTTCCATGATACCATAAGAGAAAACATTATGTTCGGAAACAAAAACGCAACGGAAGAAGATATGATTCGCGCTTCCAAACTAGCAGGCTGTCATGAGTTTATAGAAAAACTGCCTGAAGGATATAACACCATTGTAGGTGAAGGCGGTTCTACCTTATCGGGCGGTGAAAAGCAAAGGATTTCAATTGCCAGAGCAATTCTTAAAAACGCACCGATTTTATTACTTGATGAACCTACAGCGAGCTTAGACTCAAAAAATGAAGTATTGGTTCAAAAGGCCATATCAAACTTGGTTAAAGATAAAACCGTCATCATGATTGCCCATCGCTTAAAAACCATAAAGAACGCTGACAAGATTATCGTCTTGGATAAGGGTCGCATTGTGGAAGAAGGCAGGCACTCCGAACTGTTGGAAAAGCAAGGCCTGTACGCACGGCTGTGGCATCTACAAAATAAATCAAAAGAATGGAAGATTTCATTATAGAGCTTCGGGAGGAATACAAATGAATAAGAAAATCGGATTAAAGGATATTGTCCTTATTACATTGCTTACCGCCATTATGATCGGCATACAAACGGTAGTATTAATGCCGTTTATAACAAATCTAAAATTTGTTATTTGGTTTGTAGGCGGAATCGATGGGGTATTGTGCGGCATCATTTATTGTTTGATGATAGCAAAGGCTCCTAAATTGGGAACGGCTTTTATATTCTCGTTTATTTTTGCCGTGTACTATTTTTTTGTAAACAGTATGATTATCATCAGTGCAATGATAGCCGGTGCAGGCTTGGTTATGGAACTTATCCTGTGGAACAACGGCTATAAGAATAAAATAAAAGCAACTATTGCATATGTACTGTTCGGTTTGATAATAATGCTGGCTCCCAATGTGCTTATTTTTTTGCAAAAAGATGCGATGATTGCAGGATTACAGGCAAATGGATTGACACAAGAATATATTGATTCGATATTCGCAGTTTATAGTGCTGAAAATATAGGCATCGGTATGCTTCTTACTGCTATCGGCTCCATTGCGGGTACGCAAATCGGGTATCGAGTATTGAATAGATATTTTATTTCCGGCGGAATGGTAGAAAAATAAGGTATGCCGGCAGAAAACAAAAAATATATTCCCGATATAAGAGTAAACCTCTTTCTTGCCGTTGCCGGCAGTATAGCCGTTTTGACCTATAAAAATGAAATTACTTTTATAGCAGCGTTTGCTGTTTCTGTAGTTTTTATTTTAGTTCAAAGAGAATACAAAAAGGCATTCACCTTTGTTTTAATTTTTTTGCTGCTCTTTTTGTTTTCTCACCTTACGGCCGGAATAACAAAGCTTCAAACCTTATGGCTATTCGCAGCCGTTACAAGGCATCTTTTAATCCCGCTTTCTTTTGTGTCGGGAATTTCGGATAGACCTCCGGGAATGCTTCTCGAAGTTTTTCATCGGCTGCATTTACCGAAAGGGTTCGGTATTTCAGTTATTGTGTTATTACGATTTTTACCCACGATTAAGTATGAATTAAAAGCGATACGGGGTGCCTTAAAGTTTAGAGGAGTAGGAATATCGCTATTAAACACGGTTTTTCAC
>CAJPPE010000030.1 GCA_905372345.1 uncultured Treponema sp.
TCCGTGGTTTTTATCTCCGGCTAAAATAACAAAGGCTTCTTCAGAATGTTTTTTTGCAAGGGCCTGACTTGCCTTTACTCTGGAGCATGTTGCATCTATCACCTTAGCCCCGCTTTTTTCCAGTTCGCTTTTTTTTGACGGAGGAATACCGTGAGCCCTTATTACAATAACGGAATCTTTATAGTCTTCATCTCCGGTAAAATTTTCAGTGTCAATAGTTTTTACGCCCATTTGTTTTAGCCGTAACATTGTGGAAGGATTATGAATCAAGGGGCCGAAGGTATAAAGACCTAATTTATTTTCAGTATTTTCTTTAGCTATTTTAAGAACCGTATCAACGGCTCTGCGTACTCCGGAACAATAACCTAAAACTTCCGCACGTTTTACAACCATAAAAACCGCCTGCACAAAATTATTGTATGGTTTCATCAATAAAAATACGCGGAACTCTTTTGTTTATATCGCACGTCAGCTCGTATGGAATAGTTCCGGCAATCTTTGCAAGATCTTGGGCCGTATTATTTTTAGGATGTTCTTTTGAAACAGGGCCGAAGATACAAACCTCATCCCATCTTTGAACCCATGGAGAAGCACCTATATCTATCATACATTGATCCATACAAATGCGTCCGATGATCGGAAAAAAATCTTTTCCTATTCTCACTTTTAATCCGCTAAGGGAACGCATGAGCCCGTCCGCATAGCCTATAGGAAGAGTTGCAACAAAGGTTTCTTTTTCGGCTGTCCAACATCTATCATAAGAGACGCTTGTATCCTTTTCAATTTTTTTGATAAGCACTACCTGTGTAACAAGCTCCATTACGGGCTTTAAATCTATTAAAGAATTTAGCGATGGAGAGGGAGCATAACCGTAAACCAATATTCCCGGACGCACCATATCGAATTGGGCTTCGGGATATTGAAGGACGGCACCGGAATTTGCGGCATGAATTAATCCGGGATTAATCCCCGCTTTTTTTATTTCTGTTATCGAGTCCTTAAAAACCGAAATCTGTTTTTTTGTAAATTTAATATTTTTTTCATCGGTAGAATCCGAAACGGCAAAATGCGTACATACGCCTTTTAGCTCAAGATTTTCGGCACGGTCTATCTGTACCGCAAGTTTAACGGCTTCCATAGGGGAGCAGCCTATCCTTCGCATTCCGGTATCTATTTTAAGATGAACCCCGGCTTTCTTATTTAGTTTTTTTGCAAAACGGTTTAAATCGTTTATAAACTCCTCATCTATGACCAAGGGCTCAATATCGTATTTTAAAAGCTCAGGAATTTCTTCAAGCACGGGAAGGCTTAAAGAGATAATCGGGGCTACAATACCGGCCTCTCTTAATTCGACAGCTTCCTGAATTGAGGCAACAGCCAAATAAGAAACGCCCGCTCTTATCGCTGCAACCGCAACCCTCACAGCCCCATGTCCGTAAGCATCGGCCTTGACCGGAAGACAAATCTTTACATCCTTGTTAAGCCGCTTTTTTATTTCTTTAATGTTATATTGTAAGTTATCCAAATGGATAATCGCCTTTGTCGCTCTCATAAGAATATTTTATACATTTATAAGATTTTATGCAAGACCGATGAAAAATGTACATCCATGTACATTTTTCATCTTAGAGTTTTAGCCACAGGCTAAAACTCTCAAGGCTGGAAACACCGCCGTCCATGGCGGTTGGGGAATGTACGTCCTTGTATATTTTTCATCTTCAAGTTTTAGGCTGCGTCATTATTTTTTACGGCTAAAAATACGGTAGTTAATATCTTTAAAAACAGGATACTTACTTTCGCGTTCTGAAAGCCATTTTGCATCAGGAGAATCGGCACCAAGAGCCTCATAGGCTGCCGTAAAAGAATTAACATGTTCTACAAAACGCCTTTCTGCAAATTCTTTAAATTGAGTATCATTTGCATACAAAGGCCAATATAAAGATTGTAAAAGAAGCACCTCTCTCGCCGCTGCATTTAAAACGCGTTCTTTCAAGCTGCCGTCTGCAGGGAACATTTCAACCAGTTCTATCATTCGCTCGGTAATCTTGACAATATATTTATACATCCAATCATTCTTTTTTGTTAAAAGTTCAGCAGCATATCCTGAAGGTAAAAAAGAAGAAAAAAACGGCTTAATCGTATATAGCTGCTTAGACAAATTAGCAGCAGTAGAAGGTAAAATGCTCTCCAGTTTTTCGTTATCATTTATCAACCTAAAAACCTCTTCAAGCCAGATAATACCTTCGCTCCATTTTTTACCGAAAAAATCGGACGAGATAATCAAAAGAGAAAACGGCGATTCCCCCCTTCCTGTTTCTTTAACAGTTCTTAGGGCATCTGCACGGAAGTTCACGTAAGATTCGGCATCGGTCTTGCTTTGAGCATAAGCTTTTTGTATATCATAGGGAGTTTCTTCTTCCTCCATTGACCAATACCGAAAGCCTATTGCCCGCCTGCCCTTTGAAGTATCAAAAACTGAAGCTAAATATTCTTCGGATAGTTTAAAGCCGACATCATTTTCTACATCGATATAAACCTTATTTTGAGGAATGGAATCGGTTTCATCATAAAGAAAACTGCAAGCGGAAAGATCGCAAGCCAAAAATTTTAATCCATTTTTCGAAGCTGCTGCCGAAAAAACACCGGCAGGCGGAACCTTATCCGAAAGTAAAAAAGCTTTTGAAGA
The DNA here is from genome assembly GCA_905372345.1 of uncultured Treponema sp. Classification (GTDB taxonomy): domain Bacteria; phylum Spirochaetota; class Spirochaetia; order Treponematales; family Treponemataceae; genus Treponema_B. Next base: position 2,687 of record CAJPPE010000030.1, read on the forward strand.
AACAACCGTATAATCATAACCGTAGCTTCTTATAATATCGTCCAGACCGTCAAAATAAGCCATCGAAGGAATCCAAAAACCTGAGGGAACGGAGCTGAAATGTTTACGGTAATTTATCTGTCCCATTTCTATCTGTGCAGCAATAGCTTCCGGCATACTCAAAAAAAACGGCAAAAAAGTATTTGTTGCGGCCGTTGCCAACAGCTCTACATAACCTTGACGGACAAGATAATCAAACTGCTTTAAAACATTTCCTCCGCAATCTTCAAAGATACGCTTATCATCATTAAAACGTTTTAAGTTATACTGAATAAGTTTTTTTGTTTCCGCACATTCTGAAAAACGCTCAAGTTCTTTTTTTGCAAACTCGATTTTACGCTGAACATTTTGACGGTATCTATCCTGCAAAACCTTGTCGGCAAGCATATCGCAGAGTGCAGGTTCAAAAACAACTCCGATTTTAAACGGAATATCATCTTTCTGTAAATTAGAACACATTTTCAATATGGGCAAATAAAGATAAGATAAAGCATCAAAAAGCCAATCTTCTTCAACAAAGCCTTGTTCAACTTCATTCCGCACATAAGGCAAATGAGCATCCAAAATAAAAAGCAAATTATAATCTTTCAACTTTCGGCTCCTCTTTTCCTCTAAAGGCTTGACGATAATTTTTAAAATGAAGCTTCTTTAATGCGGAAATTCCTGAAAGATAAACCGGCGAGCTTACATCATTGTCAAGAACACATAAATTATTAGGAATATTTTTCCGTCTAAGCCTTATAAGATTAGACTTTGCTAAAACGGAAACCTCTCCTTCAATTTTACGGGAGCATAATTCAACCCTTGTTACCGAATCTTCAAAAGAAAGATAAAAATACCTGCTCCTATCAGACTCAGCCGCATCAATATCAAAATAATCATAGGATTCCGACAGATTATTTTCGGAAAACAAATGCACTCTTAAAAAGAAAGAGTCAAAATCGGGATCATTTACTATATTCAAAAATTCGGGTTTATAAAAATCCCAAAAAGCAAAAGCCCACATAGGGTCTCTTAGCAGAACGTGAATTTCAGTCTTATTATATGAAAGAACCAAATCAAGATTATCATCATCCTCTGCTTCATCATCTAAAAGGGATGTATCACTGTAAAGATTTTTGAGTTTACTATAAGAGGCATTAGTCTCTTCATTTATTTCAAGAAGTTCTTCAATTATTAAATTTCTGCATAGTCCTTTCGGTACAAATATACCGTAATCATCGGCAATTTGTAAAAGTTCATCCATCGAAACGGATTGTAAATAACTTTTTGATAAATTCACACATTTCCCCTAAATCAGCGGATTTCCCCGCCAACTAACCATTATTAAATTTTCCCAACATAATGCAAAAAAAAAGCCGTTATGTCAAGAGAAGTAAACTATAAAAACAGCTTTTTAGCCGCATCATACCAAAATTATCGGTATTTATACTTGGTTTTCGAATACGTTAAAACTCATTGAAAAAAAACTCTCTTTATGCTATAAAATAATATATCAAGTTGAATAAAAATAAGCCGAAAATAAGGGGGGAGGCCCGCTCAAATGCCTAGTATAAAAGAGCTTGAAAAATTTAAAAATCAACTTCTCACAATAGCAAACGAACCCGAAGTTATGGCTAAATGGGGGGAAAGGCGTGAAGAAATTCCTTTGCCTAAAGAAATGCCTGTTCCTGATGTAAATTTAGATGACTTATTAGGTTTCGATGAAAAAGAAAAAAAATCACCTGAAAATGAAACGCAAGACTCTCCTGAATTCGAATCTGTTGAAAATTCTCCTGTTGACGGAGATGAAAGCAGTGCAGCCTCCCAAGACTTTGACTCAATGCTTTCAGGTTTGGACCTTGAAGGGCCTGACTCCTTAAAAGATATCGGCAGCTTAGATGACGACGGTCTTAATGTGCCCGAAGCCCTGCTTTCAGGACTTGGAGATATGGTTGAAGAAGCCAGAACTGAAGGAGCCTCAAATACTGATGACGGAACAAATGATATTTTCCCCGATTTTGATACGGATTTTACTGCACAAGAACCTCCTTCGGACGAAACAGATAAACCTGATATAGAAAATATAGCCAACTTAGATGATTTTAATATTGAAAAAACAGAACTTGAAGAAGTTAAAGACGAGGATCCTCCGCCTTATAAGGAAATAGACCTTTCAAACGAAGATTTTTCTGACATTGGGGAAATAGAACCCTTGGAAGATGAAAGCGGCTCCCTTGAGCCGGCCGATTTAAGCATAGCGGCATCAAATAATACAGATAGTAATGTAGAAGAGCTTGAAAGCATAGAACTTTCACCGATAGATGAAGGTCTTGATAGTATGGACTTTTCGCCCATATCCAATAATCCTGACAGCATAGATATGTCGCCTGAAATAGATGAGCTTGAAAATATTGATCTTTCTACTGAAGACGATGGCCTTGAAAGCATCGACTTATCGCCTGAAGCTGACGGACTTGAAAGTGTGGATATTTCACATGAAGAAGGCGGACTTGAAAGTATGGACCTTTCAGCCGAAGCCGGTGAGCTCGACAGCATGGATATATCGCCCCTATCCGATAGCCCTGACAGCATAGACCTCTCTGTTTCGCAGGATGAAGGAGACTTTTCAAGTTTTTCCGGCTCATCAGAGCCTTCTGCCCCCTCCTTTGGGGAATTTTCGACGGGAGAAGACTTGCAAGGTTCGGAAGAGCCGAGTCCTGCTCAAGAGGAAGCCTTACCGCAGGGTGCAGGCTTTACCGACATAGATATTCCCGAAATAGACGAACACACAGCCTTTGCCATAGACGACAATGTTTTAAATACTGAAATGGGCGGAGGAATGGATGATTTCTCCGTTCCTGAAAGTTTTATTCAATTTTCACCGGATAAGAATTTTAAATTCTTTGAAGCAAAAAAACAAATAGATGAAGAAGAATATGAGGGAAAAATACCTCTTTCAATTTCCGAAGAAGATTATGACTACCTGATAGAAAGAGTTTCTTCATTCCCCCTCAATTTAAGAATAGAACTTGAAGACTATTTTGTAAATGCAGACGACTCCGAATTAAACAAGATGGAAATCGTCAATTTAATCATAAGCGATGTTTCTCTAAAAAAGATAGTAAGCAAATTAGAAGGAATCTTAGATAAATCCATTCCTATTCCGCGGGGCTTCGATAAAAAATCCTATGAAGAATACGAAAAAGAAAAACGCAGCTTTAAGTACCGCTTTGTACATAAAATATTACCTGCTGCGATTTTAACTACAGTAGCTTTAGGCTTTATTTTTTCTATTTTTGTTCTTGTATGGCAATTTATATATAAACCGGTTGTAGCTGAAGGCCTATACAAAGAAGGAATGGCTCACATAGAATCCGCTCAATATGAAAAAGCTATAACCAGCTTTGATGAGGCAGGAACTTACAAGAAAAAGCGAAAATGGTATTTTAGATTTGCTAATGCTTTCCGTGAAAAAAAGCAGTTTCTATCCGCAGAAACAATTTACGAGAGGCTTTTATTTGACTTTAATCATGACCGCCAAGGCGGTATCGAATATGCAGATATGCTTAGTACCGATTTACGCAACTATGAAAAAGCCGAAAAGGTTCTTAAAAGAGGAGTTCTTGACTATCACATAAACGACCAAGATACTCTTCTAGCTTTAGGAGACGTTTATTTGGACTGGGCAGATGAAAATCCTGAAAAATATGAAGAGGCTAGAAAAACCTATGTAAGCCTTATTAACCTTTACGGAACTAAAGATGTATTTTCAGGAAGAATGATGCGTTACTTTATCCGCACCGATAATTTAGCCGAAGTTTTACCCTTAAAAAATTATTTTTTGAACAAAAAACTGCCCGATGAAGACCTTATCGAGCTTAGCGGCTATCTTCTCGAAAAAAGATATGAGCCCAAACCTACCGATTCTGAAAATCTTATAGGCAAAATAGAAGACTTACGGGAACTATTGGAAAAATCCATAAAAAAACGTCCTGAAAGCCCTGAAGCCAATTATAATATGGGACGCTTCTTTTTACACAATCAAAAAAATGAAGCAGCCAAGGATTATCTTGTAAACGCAATAAACCTCTACGAAGACAGCATAAAAATGACTCCCAAACGCACCATCAGGCAGATAGATGCAATGCGCCTTTACGGAGAGCTCATAGCCGGAGATAAGCTTTATAACGAAGCCCAAGAAATATATGCAAATGCCTTAGCCAAATATGAAGCCTACACTGCTCAAAAAGGCATTTATCCGTCCCCTGTTGTCGGAAAACTTTATGCAAACTATGGGGATATTTCTTATTTTATAGCCGGAGATTATGATGAAGCCTTGGATGCTTATGAACATGCAGTCCGTGAATTAAACAACACTCCCTCCATTCAATATAAGATGGGTTATATTCATTATCAAAAAGAAAACTACTCCGATGCAATGAGGGCTATGACTTTAGCTTACGGCGAAAAACCTAACGATAGAAACCTTTTATACGGCTTTGGAAATGTCCTATTTAAATATACCAATTATTTTGCAGCCCAAGCTTACTATGAAAGGCTGATGGAGTTACTGGAAGCCGAAAAAATACGAAAGGGCATTATTTTTCCGCAAACTCGTGTTGATCATGCGGAATTTGTAGAAGACTATATGCACACTTCAAATAATCTTGCAGTAGTGCTTAACAGGATAGCCGTTCAAAACGGAGATTCAAACAAAAACGGAAGAGCCATTTCCTTGTTTGGAGAATCAACAAGAGCTTGGGACGCTCTAAACAGAAATCCCGAAACTATGATTCGGGCAAAAACGATAAACCTTGCTTATGCAAATATACAAAATATGGTAAAACCGCGGTCTGCATTTGTACCGGAAATTTACAGTGATATTCCTAAGACCCTTGAAAACGAAAAGATTCTACAACAAACGGAAGACAGATAGGCGAGGCCGAAGATAAAACGGAGAGAAATTATGAGCAAAAAAACAAATTTATTTTTTTCCACATTACTTTTGATTTTTTTAAGTTTTAATATCTATGCTCAAGAATCGAAGCCGAAACAAGAAGCGGAACAAAAAACCGAAGAAACAAATGAGGCTGATCAAACAGAGGTTTTAACAAAAGTTCCATCAGACTTCGGTTTTTACATAGGTACGGAAATGATATTTTCCAGCTTGAAAAAACAAGCGGCCCCGCCCATGGGCACAGCCTTAAATCTAGGAGCCGAATATGAATACAAAGGCATAAAAAAGTTAAGTATAGTTCCGTCCTTGGATTTTTCTCTTTTTCACTATGGTCTCCGCAGAAAAAAGGCTTATATTTGCGAAATTGAAAATAGAACAGCCCTTACAATGAGCTTGTTACTTGATGTTCCTTTTCTAGCACGGTTTGACTTACACCCTTGGACAATCAGCATAGGAGGAGGTCTTGCTCTTTTTATGCGATTCGGCTTTCTTGAACCCGGAATAAAACCTGAGGAAACCGGAACTGAGGGATTAAGTTCAGTAAAAGAAGTACAGGAAATAAACCGATATTTTTGGCAAAACGGACGCTTTATTTATCCTTCACTACGCTTCAAAACCGAGTATACCATGGCATCAGGCTGGAAGGTAGGCGTGCAACTTAAAGCTTACCTGCCCTTCTCAAACCTTTGGGATAAGCTCGTCAACAAGGGTTCGGACGGCTTAATAGTGCAGGCAGGTATTGTTTTACACCCTGCAGTCAAAAAATAGTTATTCGCAAAAAGAAACAAATTAAAGGGAGCCTCTAAAAACATCAGTTTTTAGAGATGCCCTAAAATCTTTTAATTTCTTCCTATTCCGCATCAATAGCAAAAGAATCAACCTTGTCTTTTAAGAATGAGATAAATTCATCTAAGGTCATAACCTTTTGACCGCCCTTTCTCATTCTTACCGCAACGGAATTATTGTCCATTTCGCTTTGGCCTACAATCAGCTGATAGATGACCTTTTCTTCTTGGTGTTTTCGGATTTTAGCATTCATTCTGTCTGTTCCGATGTCGGCTATAACCCTAAAGCCTTTTTCGTCCAAGATTTTTTGAACCTTTTGAGCGTAGTCATTAAAGGCGGGAGCTACGGGAACGATAACCGCCTGCACAGGGGCCAGCCAAGGAGGCATAATACCTGCACAGTTTTCTATTAAAATTCCTATAAACCTTTCCAGTGAGCCTAAAACCGCCCTATGAAGCATTACAGGATGATGCTTATTATTGTCATCGCCTATGTACTCGGCATTGAGTCTTTCTGCAGACGGAAGCTGATAATCTACCTGTATGGTTCCGCACTGCCATTCACGGCCGAGTGCATCAATCAAAGTAAACTCCAGCTTAGGCCCATAAAAAGCGCCCTCGCCTTCTGCAATTTCATATTCGAGGCCGGCATCTGCGCAGGCATCAGCCAAGGCCTTTTCCGCCCTGTCCCATGTAGCATCATCCCCTACCCTCTGTTCGGGGCGCGTAGAAAATTTAACAAGAATTCTATCTTCAGCAAAGCCGAAATCTGCATACATGCGCTTTAACAAGGCACAGAATTTTGAAACTTCGGAAGAAATTTGCTCTTCGGTACAAAAAATATGGGCATCATCTTGAACAAAACCTCGGACACGCATAATACCGTGTAAAGAACCCGAGGGCTCATTTCGGGTACAAGAACCGAATTCGGCCAATCGCAGGGGTAAGTCCTTGTAGCTTTTAATCCCCTGCTTAAATATTTCCACATGGCCAGGGCAGTTCATCGGCTTTAAAGCAAAGAGGCGTTTTTCACTTTCGGTTATAAACATATTTTCTTTATACTTAGCCCAATGGCCCGACCTTTCCCACAAGGAGCGGGGCATGACAAAGGGTGTATGAACCTCAAGGTAGCCGTCTTCCTTTATGCGTTGTCTTACATAATTTTGAACGGTCAAATAAAGAGTCCAGCCCTTGGGATGCCAAAATATTTGCCCGGGATTTTCTTCATCTATATGAAATAAATTCATAGCCTTTCCGATCTTTCGATGATCCCTTTTTTCGGCTTCTTCAAGCATAGCCAAATATTCTTTTAAATCGTTGGGCTTTTCCCAAGCCGTACCGTAAATTCGGGTAAGCATGGGTCTTGTTTCATCGCCGCGCCAATATGCTCCGGCTACTTTCATAAGTTTAAAACCTTGAGCATTTATGTCGGCCATCGAGCATACATGAGGGCCTCTGCAAAGGTCGGTAAACTCTCCCGATTTATAAATAGTTATTTCTTCATCTTGAGGCAGACCTTCAATCAACTCGACTTTAAAAGGCTGATCTTTAAACATTTCAAGAGCTTTCTCGCGGCTTATTACTTCTTTTTCAAAATTTGAACGGGTAGTTAAAATTTTACGCATTTCTTTTTCGATTGCGGGTAAATCTTCATTGTTTATGGGACGAGGCAGTTCAAAATCATAATAAAATCCGTAATCGATGGACGGCCCGATAGCAACCTTTGTCCCCGGAAACAGCTTGACTACGGCTTCAGCCATAACATGGGCAGTACTATGCCTTAGAGTGCTTAATTTTTTTGACTTTTCTTGTAAAATTGACATATTTTCCTCTATTTTGTATTGATATGTATTGTTAATTTTTAAAAAAAATTATATACTATACTTGAAGTCTGTATAGCCATAAAAGTATGTTTTTATCAGTATACTCT
>CAJPPE010000031.1 GCA_905372345.1 uncultured Treponema sp.
ACACATAGCCGTAACAGATCATAAATGGTCGGAATATATCCATAAAGAACATCCCGAAGCCCAATTTTAAACATTTACCGTTCACACTTTGACATTTACAATTTGTTACGCCTACTTGAAATTTACTGTATTTTAGTCTATACTTAAAAATGCTGAAATTTAAGGAAAGTAAATGCTTGAAAATATATCGGTAAAAAACATAGCTTTAATAGACAACCTCTTTGTAGAATTCGAAAACGGTTTAAATGTTTTAAGCGGTGAAACGGGTGCCGGAAAGTCGATATTAATCGGCTCTTTAACTCTTTTACTTGGAGGAAAAACATCTACCGACCTTATCCGCTCAGGTACCGATGAGGCTGTAGTATCGGGAAGCTTTTTTATCGGGAATGAACACAGCGAAGCCTTAAAATGGCTTACAGAGCACGGAATCGAACCTGAAGATAACCGCATTCTTATCCGCCGCAATTTAAAACAAAACGGCCGATCCAATGCTTTGATACAAAGTACGCCGGTTACAAGGAACGAACTTGAAGACTTCACCTCTCTTTTGGTGGATATCCACGGCCAACACGACCATCAATCCCTTTTTAGAATTGCAGAACACCGCCGCTTTTTAGACAGCTTTGCAGGAATCAACAACGAAGTGAAAATGTTTACCTCTCTTTATGCCGAACTTGCCGAAAAAAGAAACGAGCTTGAAAACTTAAACCTTTCCGAAAAAGAGCTTGCTGAAAAACAAGAGCTTTTGCAGTTTGCCATTGACGAAATAACAAAGGCAAAATTAAAAGAAGACGAAAAAGAAGAACTTGAAGCTGAAGAAAAAAGATTAAACCAATTTGAAAAACTATTTGAAGCATTAAACACGGCTTCTCAGCTTCTTTCCGACGAATCGGGCATCATCAGTCTTACGAAAAAAGCCATGCATAACCTTGAAACTGCAAAAAATTGCGATGAAGAGCTTGAAGACCTTTCAAAAAGACTGGAAACCGGCTATTACGAATTGGACGATATAAGCGCCTCGATAGATTCCTATCTTTCAAAGCTGACCTTTAATCCTGAAAGGGTGGAACAAGTACAAGAAAGGCTTTCTTTAATATATAAGTTGACAAAAAAATACGGGGCAACAATACACGATGTCTTAAACTATGCCAAAAATGCTGAAGAGCAGCTTGAAAGTCTTTCCAAACGGGAAGCCGGAAAATCGGAGCTTGAACAGAAAATAGGAATTTTGCAGTCAAAGCTCTTAAAACTGGGAAGAATCCTATCCGAAAAACGCAAAGAGGCATCTTCAAAACTTCAAAAGGAGGTTGAAGAAGTCCTTTCCAATTTAGGCATGCCCAAAACAAAATTTCAAGTGCGGGTGGACACTCGGCTCCCTGAAGGAAATAGACTCTCGGTAAATCCTTACGGTTTTGACGATATTGAATTTATGATAAGCCCCAATGCGGGGGAACCTTTGCGGCCTCTAGCCAAAATTGCATCGGGGGGAGAGCTTTCGCGAGTTATGCTCGCATTAAAAACGGTACTTGCGGAAGGAGATGAAGCTGACACCCTAATATTTGACGAAATTGATACGGGCATCGGCGGAGAAGTTGCAGTAAATGTAGCTTCCCATATGAAAAAGCTGTCTAAAAAAAAGCAAATTCTTTGCATTACTCACCTTGCGGTAATCGCATCTCATGCCGATAATCACATTAAGATAGAAAAAAATACGATAGGGCAAACTACCAAAACCTCGGCAGCAACCGTTTCGGGCAATGCAAGGCTTGAAGAAATAGCCAGAATGCTTGCCGGAGATGAATTAAGTGAAACTTCACGAAAGCATGCCGAAGAACTTCTTGTAAAATATGCCGGATAGAGGAGCTGATTGTGGAAGGTCAAAAAAGCGGTAACAGAGAACTTTATACAAAACGAGTTCACGAATATGATCAGGTGATAAACCAAATTCTAAAACATGAAGAAAATATCCTTTCGCTTATAAAAAAAGACACATTCGGTGCCGCATATAAAAGGCTTATACTTGCAGATGATATGATTTACTTGACAACTCTGTATCTGGCAAAATTCAGACTATCCGTAGTCCTCCTCGGCGGAAAAAATGAGAATATTCTCAATGAAGCACGAAAAACCCTATATAAGCCCATAATCTATCTTGAAGAAATCGTAACGGATTTAATCGATGCACCTTTTTCAGAATATGAAGAAGGCGTTGCCCAGATTTCAAAGATGACCGAAAAGCAAAGATTCTATCTTATACGAAAACTCGGCCTTGCAATAAATTTGGTAATTGATGCTTATGGGGAAAATACCAAATGGCGCTGGTCTTTTATCGACATAGAAGCCCGTTTTGCAGTAGTTGCCAAAAACATAATGGACTTAAAAGAAATAAGTCAAACAGGCTTAAACCCTCACGCAGAGGATTATGATACGGTTATATATCACCTCCGCCTTGTAAAAAAACTTTTTACCAAAGCTGCCGACAAATACCGCGAAAAATACGAAATAGTTACAAACAATATAAGCGACTTCCGCAATGCAATTCTTTTTTTGGAAGGCTTAAAAAGAGTGCATATGGTTTTAAATGAGCACAGGGAAGTTGAAGAAGTCAAACGTAAAATCGATATATGGAAAGATAAGATGGAAAAGGATTTAAAGCAAAAGGATAAATCCAAAAAATGATTTTTACGGCAAAAACGGTTCTAAAATTATTTGAAGCTTTCTCTATCCAGCGCTGGAACGATCTTATCCGCCCATTTGAAATAGTCGAAATGGATAAGACAGCCGAAAAAACTTTTTTAGCCTACATAATCGGAAAATATGAAGAAAAAAAAGGAAAAAAAATCGATTGGGATAGGATAATCGACGGTTCCGTTTTTGATATTTTAAGAAAAATAGCCCTTTGCGATATAAAGGCTCCGGTTCAAAGAAGAATCCGAAAAGAATACCCTGAAGAATATAAAAAAATTAACGAATGGATATTCGAAAAATATAATGATATTTTTCCCGATGGAGAATTTAAGGCTAAATTTAATTCTTACCTTTTTGAAGAACCCGATAAAGATGATATAACATGGAAGGTTTCACAGGCAGCTCATAAATATTCTACAATAAGAGAATTTGAAATGCTTAAACCGGTAAACGAAGCTTTCCGCCTAACCGAAATAGACAGCTGTCTAAAAGAAGAAATCTGCAAGTTTATGGATTTGACAGGTATTCAGCTTCTCCTTGCAAACCAAAACCCTCATAAACTTATAACCGAAATAGAAAAGCTTAGATTTCAAGTTAGATGGAATCAAACGCCGAGAGTTCCTGCAACAACAGTGTTGGGGCACTCCTTTTATGTTGCAGCCCTAACCCTTTTAATGTGTTACGATTTAGACATAAAAGAAGACAGAAGATACAATAACTTTTTTTCGGCACTCTTTCATGACCTGCCTGAAGCTGTTACAAGGGATATTATCTCGCCCGTAAAACAGGCAACAGACCATCTCCCTGACGTTGTAAAAGAAATTGAAGAACGTATAGTCAAGGATGAGCTTTTGCCCTTGATGGACGAATCTTTTATAGATGAAGTTATGTATTATATATCCGATGAATTTGAAAACAGAGTTATTGTAGATAAACAAGTAAAAATTGTAAATTTTGAAGAGTTATCTCAAAAATATGCCGATAAGAAATTTAAGGCTACGGATGGACGCTTGGTAAGAGTTGCCGACCAAATCGCTGCCTTTGTAGAGGCCGAAAGCTCAATCAAATACGGAATTACCTCCAAGCATTTGGAAGAAGGCCGTAAAAACATACTGGGTGCTTATCCTGTAGGAACAAAGATAAATAATTTAAGCACGGATGTGTTTTTTAACGCATACCGTTAATAATGTAAAATGGAGTAGATATGAACAGGGTAGAAATGGATAGGGATATTTTTTTTCACGAAGTAAAACAAACCGCGATTTTTTCATGCATTGCTGATGAAGATTTAATGCAGATAATAGATTTTTCTGAAATTCTTTCCTATGAACGAGGCGAAAGCATTATTACCGAAGACACCGAAAATAATGGCTTTTTTGTATTATTAAGCGGAAAACTTGAAATAGTAAAAAACGGAAAATGGGGAGATGTGAAAATAGGTATTTTACAAAACAATGCAAGTTTCGGTGAAACCTCTCTCTTTAAAGATCAGCCTGCAACAGCCACCGTAAATGCCTTAGATCCATCGACAATCCTGCTCATTTCCAAAGAACAATTTACGGCATATATAAATGCTCATCCAAAGGCAGGAAACGTTATCTTAACATATATAGTTTTTAGCCTATTGCAAAAACTCAATACTACAAATAAAGAAAGGGTACAGGAAAAGAACCTTGAATTCTCTCCGGAAGATTTAGCTTTTATGGTTGATATGTTTACCCCTCCAACAGAGGCTTAATGTATAAAAAAAACATTTTAAGGCTTTTATTTTTTATCTTTTTCTCATTTTTTTGTTTTGCAGAAGATATTGTGCATATAATCGAAAAAGGAGACACCCTCTATTCTATCAGTAAAAAATATAACACGCCTGTAGATTCTATTCTCAAAAAAAATAACTTAAGCGATCCTTCAAAAATAAAAATAGGACAAAAACTGATAATTCCCGCAGCAAGTTCTGCAAAAAATGATAAAAAAACTAATACCAAAACTAATTCGGAAGAACTTACTCATGTGATACAAAAAGGGGATACTCTTTACGCCTTGGCTAAAAAATTCGGAGTTAAATTTTCAGATATTCTTAAACTAAACGGCCTCAGCGAAAAAACGCCCCTCAAAATAGGCCAAATTTTAAAAATTCCTCAAGGTAAATCCCAAGGCTCGGCCAAAGAGCAGAAGAGCAATTCAGCCCAAACCGATAAGCAAAACAAGATCTCAACTACAAAAGCAGCGTCAGATAAGAATTCTCAGGCTGTAAAGCCGAGCACCTCTACAAAGCAGGCCGATTCCAAGCTCCTTTGGCCCGTTCCGGCCTCAAAGGTTTCCTATCTTTCAGGGAAAATTACCGGAGTCGTTATAGATTCGGTAAAGGGACAGGCCGTAAAAGCCGTAAGCTCAGGGAAGGTCGTATCCACAGGCCCTCACCGAGGCTTCGGGCAGGTCGTATTTGTTCAATCTAAGACAAAACACATCTATGTTTACGGCGGAATGGAAAAAATCGTCATAAAAAAAGGCGATACAATCGCCGTAGGTCAAAAGCTGGGAGAGCTGGGAGTAGAATTACTCACAGGCAAAGCGAGGCTCTACTTTATGGTCTACGATAAAAATAAGCCCATCGACCCTGCAAAGGCTCCGAGAGGCCTCTAGTTTTTACTAAAAGCCTATTTTCCTCTCAATTTCATTTTTTTACCATTTATTTGTATTTTAAGCTCGACTTTTCGGCAAAACTGTAGTATGCTATAAGTACAATGAAATTGTGTGGAGGAAATTATGAACATTAACATTCAAGCAGTAAAATTTACGATGGACGAGGATCAGAAAAAATATCTTGATCAAAAGTTTAAAAGAATCGAATATGCGGATAATCTTATTACCGATATTCAGTGCTTTATCAAACTGGATAAAAAGTTTATCTACGACACAACAATTAACTTTAGGTGGGGGGGCACGGCTCATGTTTCAACCGAAAACTATGAGTTTGAGGCCGGCGTCAATAAAATGATGGATATAGCCGACCAAAAAGTCAAAAAAGAAAAGGACAAGGTTCAAGAAAAGAAATAAACTTGATTTAAGTTTTTAATTTTAAGGGAGCGCTAAAAGGGCTCCCTTTTTTCATTTTAAACCGGTAAATTTTAAACTATTAAAACAACCTAAAATCAGGCAAGGTCTGTTTACAAAAAGGCCTTAAATGTGTATAGTAAAAACATGGCTAACATAAGCTTTTCGGTGCTCAACCTTTTGGAATTAGACCTTAAAAAACATGACTCCCTTGAATTAACCTGTGTATCGGGGAGAATGGGGCTTTCCAATAAGATTCTGGAACCAAATATCAACCGTCCGGGACTTGCCCTTTCAGGCTTTTTCGATTCATTTGCAAATGAAAGAGTGCAGCTTTTCGGCCGAGGAGAATATGCCTATCTTGCCACCCTTACGGAAAAAAAAGACCTGTCCACAATCGAAAAAATGTTTTCTTTTAAGATTCCCTGCTGTTTATTTTCAAACGATTTAAAACCTCCAAAGGAATTTTTAGAAATAAGCGATAAGCATAATTGCCCTATTTTGACTTCAACTCTTTCTTCAAATGAACTGGCCTTACGCCTCTTAAGAATCCTATCGAATACCTTTGCCCCTAAAATTTCTTTACATGGAGTCTTGGTTGAAGTTTTCGGCCTAGGCATTCTCATAATGGGCAGCTCAGGAGTTGGAAAAAGCGAAACAGCCCTTGAGCTCATCGAAAGGGGGCACCGCCTCGTGGCCGACGATGTGGTCGAAATCTCCTGCATAAACGGAAATACCCTTGTAGGACGAGGAGCCAATAAGATTATAGGACACCACATGGAAATCAGAGGTTTGGGTATAATAAACATACGACAGCTTTACGGTATAGGAGCTATACGGGAAGTAAAGCAGATTCAGCTGGTTGCAAAGCTTGAAGAATGGGATGCCGAAAAGGTTTATGATAGATTGGGAACTGAGGAACTGACAACGGAAATTCTTGATGTTAAAATTCCTCTCTTGGAAATACCGGTTAAACCCGGAAGGAATGTGCCGATTATTTTGGAAACGGCAGCTAAAAATGAAAGACTAAAGAGTATGGGGTATTTTTCTGCAAGAGAATTCAGCAGAAATGTGCTTAGGTGGATCGAAACCGATTCGGCAAGGACACCCTACTACACTGATGACGACACATATTAAGGCAATTTTAAAAACCTTGTTGGTTTCTAAAATTGCCTGACGAGTTTTTCATAAGTCCTTATAAATTACATTACTTATGAAAAACATCGCAAATAAATCTAAGGAAACCCGCTAAAAACTGATGTTTTTAGCGGCTACCTGTAAAAGGAATAAATTATGATTTCAAAAACTATTAAGGTTCAAAATCGGGCCGGAATACATGCCCGCCCGGCAGCTCTTATTGCACAAAAATCGAACAATTTTTCTTCTGAGATTTTTTTATGCAGGGAAGATGCAAAAATAAATGCCAAGTCCGTAATAGGAATTATAACTATGGCCGCCGCCTACGGCACGGAGATAACCTTAACCTGTGACGGCCCTGATGAAAAGGAAGCATGCGAAGCAATCGAAACTATTTTTAACAATAAATTTGAAGAAGAATAATTTTTTAGTTGATGAAAAAAATGTTACCTTCTAAAGAAGAAGCTGAAAGATTACTTGAAGAAGCCTATTTAAAAAATCCCGGTCCTTGGAGAGAACACTCCATTGTTGCAGCCAAGTGTGCGCAAAAAATCGCTTCCGCATGCAAGGACTTAAACCCCGACAAGGCTTATATTTTGGGGCTCCTCCACGATATAGGACGGAGGGAAGGCGTAACAGCCCTTGCCCATGTAATAGACGGTTATGAGTATCTTATGAAATTAGGCTATGATGAGGCTGCCCGAGTATGTATAACTCATTCTTTTTCTATAAAAAAAATAAAAACCTACATCGGCAAAAACGATGTCAGCTCTGAAGCGTATAAAAAAATAAAAAAGCTTATCGACGAATACGAATATGACGATTACGACAGGCTCATTCAGCTATGCGACAGCATTGCTCTCCCTCAAGGTTCTGCAAAAATCGAAGAGAGAATGAGCGATGTAAAAAAACGCCACGGCTATTATCCCCAAGACAAATGGAATAAACATATCGAACTAAAAAAATACTTTGAACAAAAATCCGGCTTGGATATAGATGAGCTAGGGATTAGGGTGTAAAGATTGTTCCGCGGTTAAGTTTCCTACATCAAGCTGCCGAGTTTTTCGCGGATGAATTCGCTTTTTTCTTTTAAGCCGATTTTACCTGTTTGGAGGATGAGGACATTCGGGGCTTTAGGGTCAAGGCTTACACGGCCTGCGGATTCTTTTATCATACGCAAAAGTTTATCCACCGAGATTTTTGATACACGGGCAAACTCTATGCGTACGGCAGCCTTTCTTTCTTTTAGGCTTGCAATCGAAAGATGATTGCAGATAATTTTTATTTCGGAAAGAGCCAAAAGACTTTCCACTTCGGAAGGTGCCGGACCGAAGCGGTCAAGAATTTCGGAGTAAACCCTGTCGAGGTCTCCCTGCACTTTAACGGCTGCAATTTTTTTATAAACTTCCATCTTGGTTTCGGGACTTGAAATATAGGAATCGGGAATAAAACCCGAATACTCAAGCTCGATAACGGATTCTTGAACAGGTTCATAATCTTGGTTTTGAAGTTTTTGAACAGCCTCGTCCAAAAGACGCAAATATAAATCAAAGCCTACGGAATAAATATCTCCCGATTGTTCCCTGCCCAAAAGATTTCCGGCTCCTCTTATTTCCATATCCTTCATCGCAATCTTAAAACCGGAACCGAGCTCGGTAAAGTCTGAAATAACTTGCAATCTCTTCATAGCAATTTCGGAAAGAGCCTTATCGTCAGGATATAAAAGATAGGCATAGGCTTTTTTGTCGGAGCGGCCAACCCTTCCCCTCAACTGATAAAGCTGGGAAACACCGTACATGTCGGCTCGGTCTATGATGATAGTATTGGCATTCGGAATGTCGATGCCGTTTTCGATAATGGTGGTTGCAATTAAAACCTGAAAACCGCCCAAACTAAAGCGTTCAAAAATTTCTTCCAGTTGGTTCGGAGACATTTGGCCGTGAGCCGTTTCAATCATAATCTCGGGCAAAAGAGATTGAAGCATAAAAAGAGTTTCATCCAAACTTTCAACCCTGTTATGAAGATAAAAAACCTGCCCGCCTCTCTCCGATTCCCGTCTTATAACTTCGGCAACTTTTTCCGCATTGAACTCGGCGATAACCGTTTCAACAGGTTTTCTGTTTTGAGGAGGAGTTGCAATTACGCTCATGTCCCTTATTTTTAAAAGCGACATGTGAAGGGTTCGCGGAATAGGAGTTGCAGAAAGGGAAAGACAGTCCACATTGTGCTTCATCTGTTTTAATCTTTCCTTATCCTTAACACCGAAGCGTTGTTCTTCATCGACAATCATCAAACCCAAATCCTTAAAGACGACATCTTTTTGAATTATGCGGTGAGTTCCTATTAAAATATCCACTTCGCCTTTTTTTAATTTTTCCAAAACTTTTTTTTGTTCACCCTTTGGAACAAAGCGGGAAAGGCGGGCTAACTTTACGGGGAAGTTTTTAAATCTCTTATCCAAGGTTTCAAAATGCTGCTCGGTCAAAATAGTTGTAGGCGACAAAAAGGCAACCTGCTTACCGCTCATAACGGCCTTAAAGGCGGCCCGCATTGCAACTTCGGTTTTACCGTAACCTACATCTCCGCAGATAAGCCTATCCATAGGAACGGGCTTTTCCATGTCCTCTTTTACCTCAGCGATGCAGGTAAGCTGGTCATCGGTTTCTTCATAAGGAAAAGCCGCTTCAAAGGCCGTCTGCCATTCATCATCTTTTTGAAAAGCAAAGCCCGTGCTCGCCTTTCTTTTAGAATAAAGATCGATGAGTTTTGCGGCTATATCTTCAACCGATTTTTTTACCTTGTTCTTTCTGTTCTCCCAAGACTTTGAGCCGAGGATATCGAGATGAGGATCCTCTCCTTCGTTTCCTATATAACGCTGAACAAGGTCGGCCTGCTCAATCGGAATAAAAACGGTTTCATCATTTGCATATAAAAGATTTATATAGTCCCTTTCCGTATCCAAAATTTTAACGCGTTCAATACCGCGGAATTTTCCTATACCGTAATTTACGTGAACAACATAGTCTCCCGGATTTAATTCGATAAAGGTATCGATAACCGAACTCTTTGCAGTCTTTACCGATTTTGGAATTCTTCGGCGGCGGCCGAAAATTTCGTTTTCATGGATTACCAAAATTTTTAGATCAGGAATACCGAAGCCGCCTGAAAGGTTATACGGTAAAATTTTTATTCTGTCTTCGTGCAGAATCTCTTCGATACGGAGGGCTTGATTATCGCTTTCGGCAAATACGAAGATAGACCAATCATCATTTAAAAGATTATTTAATTCTTCGCGTAAATAAACTATGTTCCCGAAAAAACTGCGGGGCGGATCTGTTTTAAATTTAAGAGTTTTATTTTTATCTTCTTGTTCGGCTAAGGTTCTAAAATAAATAGACTTATTATATTTTTGTAC
>CAJPPE010000032.1 GCA_905372345.1 uncultured Treponema sp.
TCTTGTTCAAAGGAAGATACTTTGCAGACATTGGATTTACCGCCGGATTCGGCTATGAACGATGCGAACCGCTTTGCCTTAATAATCGAAACCTATGTTTCTCTTTTAGATAAGCCGGGAAATGACGGCATAACCGTCTCGCATGCCAGAAAATTTGATGTCTTTCCCGTTGAAGGACTTGAGATCGTAAAAGAAGATGGAGAACAGATTCTTTGGGTAAACCTAGGAAAAGGCTGGATTCAAAGGTCAAGTGTCCAGCTTTATTCTTCTAAAGAAAAAGTATTGACTGCGGCTAAAAAATTAAAATAAAGGCCTTTTTTTGCCGATATAGGAGCTATGAAGTCTTTTGCTGTTTTATCCGCCTATGATATTTCGGAATATTCGTTTAAAAAACTCGAAAGCGGCATCATCCCATTTGAAGCCTCTTTCCGTGCGGCTGCGGCCTTTCCCGATTGTAAAAAAATTATTATTTTAACCTCCGCTTCTTGTGAAGCCTCTATCGTTTCCATATTAAAAAATATAAAATCGGACGAGCTAAAAATAGAGTGGAAGGTTAAGGCTTTGGAAAAAATAAGTCCTCAAGCCATATTTTCCGAGGCTGCAAAAGAAGCCGAAGCGGAATCTTCCGGTTTTGAAAATGTTTTCTTTTTGCATGGTGATGAGCCTTTTATCGATTTAAATGCAACGGAAAAACTTTTTAAGCAGCATTTGGAATACAGGGCAGAATACAGCTTTGCCGACGGATATCCCGAGGGCCTTATCCCTGAAATTCTTACATCCGGCCTTTGTCCTATTCTTGCAAAGCTTTCCGAAAATGAAACTTCCTTTGAGCGCTCTTTTATTTTTGATACGATAAAAAAAGAAATAAACAGCTATGATATTGAAACAATGATAGCCCCCTTCGATTTAAGGCATCTAAGGCTCCGCTTTGCAGCCGACTCAAAGCGGAATGCTCTTTTATGCAGCCGCTTTACAGGCATAAATGCTGAAAACTATGCAAAACTGATTGAAGAAAAAAAGGCGGAGCTTTTTACTCTTCCTGCATATTACGGTATCGAGATAAATTCTTCTTATCCTTTAAAATCGATATATAAGCCTAATGAGGTTTTAGGACTTGCCGAAAAAAAAGAAATGGATAAGGCGGCTCTTTTTTCTCTTATCGAAAAAATTGCGGAATATTCCGATGATGCCGTAATTTCTCTTTCGGTTTTTGGAGAGCCTTCAATGTATCAGGATTGCCTTTCGGTAATCGAAAAAATTTTGTCGTTTCCGAAGTTATCCGTTTTGATTGAAACTTGCGGTTTATATTGGCCTTCATCATTTATAGAACGAGTTGAAAAAGTTATTGCGTCAGCTCCCGAAAGAAAAAACAAGATGCTTCCGGTTTATTGGATTGTATGTATTGATGCGGTCAGTTCAGGAATGTATGCTAAGGTGCACGGCCTTTCCGAAGATGAGGCAAACATTAAATTAAAACAAGCTCTTACTTTTACCGACAGTTTAAAAAAAGTTTTTCCCGATGCCGTATGGGCTCAAATTATGCGGATAAAAGAAAACGAGATAGAGGTTGAGCCCTTTTACCGTTTTTGGAAAAACCTGGGTGTTAATGTAATTATTCAAAAATACGATACCTTTTGTAAATTACTTGAAGATAAAAGAGTTGCAGACTTATCGCCTTTTAATAGACATCCATGCTGGCATTTAAAAAGGGATATGTATATTTTAGCTGACGGCTCGGTGCCTCTTTGCAAAGAAGATGTTAAAAGAAATAATATTTTAGGAAATGCTTTTTCGGACAGCTTAGACTCAATCCGTAAAAAAACATTCGAGGTATATAAGAAGCATTTGGAATGCAGATACGGAGATTTGTGCGGAGCCTGCGATGAATACTATACCTACAATTTTTAATGAACGGAAAATCTCTTATACGGTTTTAGGAAAAAGTTCAGGCAATTTTAAAGCTCCTGTTTCCGTTTTGGTATTAAACCGAGGTGCCCGATATTATCTTTCTTCTCTTTTTCAAAACCTGATAGATTTAGGTTTTAGCTCAATAGTTTTTGTGGACAGCTCAAAGCGGGGGTTTGAGGTAGAGGCTTTGTCTTCACAATTCCCGGAAGTAAAATTTTTACTTCCGCTTGAAAAGGTTACTGCAGGGGAGATGATTAATCTCGGTATTTCGGAAGTATCTTCGGATTATGTTATGGTTTTGTGGAACGATATGGCTTTGTCATCTTCAGCCTCTCCTGAAACCGTGATAGATACCCTTACCCAATCGGATGTAATCTGTGTAGCTCCGGTTTTAATCGATGAAAAAAATGCTCTCATTCCCGTTCAAATTGTTCCTTCTCTTACTCGCAGAGATTTTTCGACGGAACAATTTTTGTGCAGAAAAGATTTAACTCATACAATTTATATGTATGATTTTGCCGGTATTTATAATCGGGAAAAATTTATCGAGATGGGAGGCTTTGATTACACTATAGAAAATCCTTATTGGCAAAATTTGGATTTCGGATTTAGAGCCCATCTATGGGGTATGGAGATTCTTATTTCAAATTTATATAAAATGAAATATGCCGGAGCTTGTCCCCTTGAAGATATTTCCGCAGATGATTCTTATATAAAATTTTACTTAAAAAATTTAGCGCCTATTGTAGGTAAAAAAGGAGGGGGCTTGCCTTGGTATTTGTTTTTTTCTTATGCGATAAGGTCAGGCTTAAATCCTTTTAAGGCCTATAAATATTTTAAGGCTGTACAAGACTGGGTGCATATAAACAAATACCGTTTTGTAAAATCACCTCAAGACTTAATTTGTAAATGGGAGCCCAGCATATGATCGGTTTATACGAAGGAACGGCCGTAATTGTTCAAGCTCGATTGAGTTCCAAGCGTTTGGTTAGAAAGGCTTTGTTGGACTTGGGTGACAGGCCTATATTATACAGAGTTTTGGATTCGGTTAGAGAATTACCTGCCGAACATTTTATTTTGGCCTGCGATACCAATTCAAAAAAAGAATTTCAGCCCATAGCCGAATCCTTAGGCTATCTTTGTATTGACGGTTCCGAAGAAGATGTTTTAAGGCGTTTTTGTGATGCCGTTGAGTTTGTAAATTCCAATTTTCCGAATAAACCTTTAAAGGCCGTCATCAGGGTTACGGCCGATAATCCTTTTCTTTTTGTGCAAGCTGCCGAAGCTTCAATCCGCCGTTATTTTGAATTGGGAGAACCCGATTATTTTACTTACACAGGTCTTCCGCACGGATCGGGTATAGAAATTATCAAGGCCGATTCTCTTTTAAAAGCCGCTTCCGAAACCGATGACGAATATGCTCATGAGCATGTGTCTCCTGCAATTTACGGCCATTCCGATAAATATAGATGTGTCAGAGAGACGGCTCCGCCTGTGTGGTATTATCCCGAACTGCGGACTACCGTTGATACCGCCGAAGACTATGAAAAAGCAAAAGAAATTTATAAGCACTTAATTTCAAATAAGAAGACGGTTCCGTTTACGCCTGCCGACATAGTTGAGGCTGTAAGCTATGCCGATAGGCTGGTTGTATTTTGTCCCTCGGTTACTCCGGGCAGGGGAAGCGGACATTTGCACAGGGTTTGCGATTTAACGAGAGCTCTTTTAGGAAAGCTACGATGTTTGATTTATATATCCGAGTCGGATTATCCTAATTTTTCAAAATCTCTTTTAGATTCCATTCCTTCCGAAATAATCGTAAATGAGTTCCCCAAAAAAGCGGCTCTAATCGTATTGGACAGGTTTAGAACATCTGAAGATGAGATGGCTTTTTTTAAGAATAGGGGGCCTGTTATCGCAATTGACGATGGCGGCACCGGCCGAAGATTTGCCGATTTTATTTTGGATATATTACCTTCACTTAAAAATGTAACTTCGCCTGATGATGATTCCGGCTCCGAATGGATTTATAATCTTTTTTCACCGGAATTTATTTCTCTTCCCGTTAATCGAAAAAAATATTTTCCATTAAAAACTTTGCAAAAAGGTAAACGTATCCATTTAGATCCGCCTAAAACAAAAGTTCTTGTAGTGTGCGGCGGAGAAAATTCTTATAGGATGACCCTCCCTATTGCGCAAATTCTAGCCTCCTTAAATTTCGATGTTTCTGCAATAGATATGAATTTAAGCTTTGAAGATATAAAACGGCTTGAAGGAAAGGTTAAAGCTTTTTCAAGAATTGATAATTTAAAAGAAAGGCTTTATGAATGGGACTTGGTTGTAACCCATTACGGGTTTACGGCTTTTGAAGCCTTGGCTGCAGGCTGCTATGTGCTTTTGGTTTCTCCTACCGACTATCATTATAAGTTAGGTTTAGCAGCCGGCTTTACATCACTTCCTGCAGGGATACCTTCCAGTACCGACTTTGCTAATGTCTTTTCTCATGGAATTAAAATACCTAAGATTATTACGCCTTATTCTGAATCCAAGGATTTATCTTCTCTGATAAAAAATTTATCCTTCGGTTCACGGTATTTCTGTCCTATTTGCGGAGAAGACGGAACCTCCGAAGTTACAGCCAGAACTCCCGATAGGACTATGGCACATTGTCTTCGCTGCGGAATGTATCATATTTCTTTTATAATAAGTCCTCCAAAACAATATACCAAAACTTATTTTTTTGATGAGTACAAGGCTCAATACGGTAAAACCTACTTAGAAGATTTTGAGTCTATAAGAAAACAGGGTATGCGCCGTATGGAAATTATCGATAAACTTTATATAGATATTTTTTATAAAAAAAGGGAATACAGTATTTTTGACGGTGAAAAGAAAATATTGGATGTAGGCTGTGCCTACGGCCCATTTGTCCTTGCTGCAAAATATTCGGGTTGGTATGCCGTCGGAACCGATATTTCGGAAGCCGCCGTAAAATATGTAACGGACGAGTTAAAGCTGCCGGCCTTTGTTTCGGCTTTTCCGGTTCTCCCGAAAACCTATGAGTATATTTACCAAAAACGAATGACGGGAAACGGATTTGAATCGGTTTCAAGACCTATTGAAGGCGGAGGTTTTGCGGCCCTTTCTATGTGGTTTGTTATCGAGCATTTTAGGGACTTGGATTCCGTTTTAAAAAAAGTAAACGATCTTTTGATGCCGGGCGGTATTTTTGCTTTTTCAACTCCAAACTTTTCCGGTGTTACGGGAACTTTTTCGCCCTATAAATTTTTTGCAGAAAGTCCTACCGACCATTATTCAATATGGGATGCAAAAACCGTAAAGGATCAACTCAATCTGTACGGCTTTAAAGTTTTAAAGGTTGTTTCGATAGGCCATCATCCTGAAAGATTTAAGTGGTGTAAAAATCTTAAAAAGAACGGAATACTTTGGAACATAGTTATGGCCATAGGCATGGCTATAAGTAAACTTTTTAAACTGGGAGACAGTATGGAAGTTTATGCAATGAAGCAGGGAAGACTGGAGGATATAAAATGAAAAAATATGTTTTAGCCTTTGATCAGGGAACTACGAGCTGCAGGGCAATCTTGTTCGATAAAGACGGAAAAAAAATTGAAACTGCTCAGCAGGAGTTTTCTCAAATTTTTCCTAAGCAGGGCTGGGTCGAGCATGATGCTATGGAAATATGGGGAAAGCAAAGCGGTGTAGCCCGCGAAGTTTTGGAAAGAAGCGGAGTTTCCACCCAAGAGATTGCTGCAATCGGAATTACCAATCAGCGGGAAACAACCGTTGTCTGGAACAAAAAGACAGGCCGTCCCGTTTATAATGCCATAGTTTGGCAGTGCCGCAGAACCGCCGATATCTGCGATGCTCTTAAAGAAAAAGGCCTTTCCGATTCTATCAGAAAAAAAACCGGCTTGATAATAGACGCTTATTTTTCGGGAACTAAGATAAAGTGGATTTTGGATAATGTACCCGAAGCAAGAACTCTGGCCGAAAAAGGCGAGCTTCTTTTCGGCAACATCGACACTTGGCTTATCTGGAATTTGACCAGAGGCAAGGTGCATGTAACCGATTATACAAACGCATCCCGCACCTTGCTTTTTAATATTCACACCCTGCAATGGGATAAGGAGCTTTTAAAGGCTATGGATATCCCCGAATCTATGCTGCCCGAAGTCAAGCCTTCAAGTTATGTTTACGGTTATACCGAAGAGCATACATTCGGGGGATCTAAGATTCCGATTGCGGGAGCTGCAGGCGATCAGCAGGCAGCTCTCTTCGGGCAAGCTTGTTTTGAAGAAGGTTCTGCAAAAAACACTTATGGAACCGGCTGCTTTATGTTAATGAATACCGGAGAAAAGATAATAGAATCAGAAAACGGGCTTCTTACGACTATTGCCTTCGGTATAGATAATAGTGTAAAATATGCCTTGGAGGGAAGCAGTTTTATAGCCGGTGCTGCAGTTCAATGGCTGAGAGATGAGTTAAAACTTATCTACACTGCCCACGAAACGGAATACTATGCAGGGCTTGTAAACGACACAAACGGTGTTTATTTTGTTCCGGCCTTTTCAGGTCTGGGTGCACCCTACTGGGATATGTATGCCCGAGGTGCTCTTTTGGGCTTGACAAGGGGGGCAAAAAGAGAGCATATTGTACGTGCGGTCTTGGAAGCCATCGCCTATCAAACAAAGGATGTCCTTTATGCTATGGAAAAGGATTCCAAGATAAACTTAAAATCGCTTAAAGTAGACGGCGGAGCTTGTGCCAATAATTTTTTAATGCAGTTTCAGTCGGATATTTTAAATGTGCCTGTTTTACGCCCCTACGAAAAAGAAACGACGGCCTTGGGAGCTGCCTATCTTGCAGGTCTTGCCGTAGGCTTTTGGAAAGAACAGGACGAAATAAAACGGATACAGGATATCGAAAGGGAATTTAGGCCGGACATGGAAGAAGAAAAAAGAAAGACTCTCTATGCCGGATGGAAAAAGGCTGTAGAACGCTCAATGAAATGGGCCTAAAGTTTTAGGAGGTACGATAAACAGCTCGGCAGGAATTCAGCCTCACTGTTTATCTTCGAGTTTGCCGTAAACGGCAAACATCGTTTATTGTATGCGGTTTGTAAACAAACCGCTTGAAAAAACTTTTTTCGAAAACTAATGTTTCCTGCAAAAAGTTTTTAGAGAGGTAAGTTATGTATAATTTTGAATTTGAAGTGCCGGTTAAAATTTTATTCGGTAAGGGCAGTATTGAGAACCTCGTACCTGAGATTCTCAAATACGGAAAAAGAGTTCTTCTATGTTACGGTGGTGGAAGTATTAAAAGAATGGGGCTTTATGACACAATCGTTAAAAAACTGGATCAGGCCGGAATCTTTTATAAGGAGCTTTCCGGTATTTCACCAAATCCCCGCATTGAAGAAGTTGAAGAGGGAATAAAAATAGTCCGTGAACACAAGCTGGATTTTATTCTACCTGTCGGAGGGGGAAGCACCATCGACTGCTCGAAGGCTGTTTCTGCCGGTGTAAACTATGCAGGAAGTGCATGGGATTTGATTACGGGCAAGGCCGAAATTAAAGATGTACTCCCGATAGGAACGGTACTGACTCTTTCTGCTACCGGTTCCGAGATGAACTGCGGAGCCGTTATTTCAAACCTTAAAACGAAGGAAAAGCTGGGCTTCGGAGCTCCGCCCCTTCTTCCGAAATTTTCGGTTCTTGATCCCGAATACACCTATTCCGTTCCTAAAAATCAAACAGCCGCAGGTACGGCCGATATTATGAGCCATACCTTCGAATGTTATTTTAGTCTAAATGACGGGGCCTATCTTCAAGACAGGTTTGCAGAAAGCATCTTAAAAACCTGTATCGAATACGGACCCTTGGCTATTAAAAATCCCGAAAGTTATGAAGCCCGCTCCAACCTTATGTGGGCAGGTACATGGGCTATAAACGGGCTTTTAAGTGACGGTAAAAAAACGGCTTGGTCCGTTCATCCTATGGAGCACGAGCTGAGTGCTTTTTATGACATCACTCACGGAGTGGGGCTTGCTATTTTAACTCCTCATTGGCTTAGGCATTGCTTAAACGATAAAACCGTTAAAAAGATTGCAGATTACGGTATAAATGTTTGGGGTCTTCCAAAAGGAGAAGAAGTTTATAAAACTGCCGAAAAGGCAATCGAGTGTACTTCGGATTTTTTTAAATCTCTCGGTATTCCTATGACCTTGAAGGAAGCGGGAATAGGCGAGGAGCATTTAAAAGAAATGGCTGAAGCCGCTGTTGCTCACAGAGGTAAAAACGGAGTTATCTACGGCTTTCAAGAACTTCGAGCCGATGATGTTTATGCAATCTTTAAGGCTGCTCTTTAAGTAAACTATGAGCGATGATTTTGAGGTAGTGCGTCCCGAAGAACAGGCAGGGGACGAAAAGGACAGAGCTCTTCGTCCCCGCTCTCTTGTCGACTTTCAGGGGCAGACAAAGGCAAAAGAAAATCTTTCCGTTTTTATAAAGGCTGCCCGCGAAAGGGGAGAAAGCTTAGATCATCTTTTTTTGATAGGCCCGCCGGGCTTGGGAAAAACAACCCTTGCCCAAATTACGGCCAACGAGCTCGGTGTCGATTTTAAGGTTACGGGGGCTCCCGCCCTCGATAAGCCCAAGGATCTGGCTGGTATTCTTACTACATTGACTGAACGCTCCGTATTCTTTATAGACGAGATTCACCGTTTAAAGCCGGCCATCGAAGAGATGCTTTATATTGCAATGGAAGACTATGAGCTTGACTGGATAATAGGGCAGGGGCCGGGGGCCAGAACCGTGCGTATTCCGATTCCGCCATTTACCCTTGTCGGAGCGACCACGAGGGCAGGCATGGTTTCAAGTCCCCTTATAAGCCGCTTCGGTATTGTGCAGCGTTTTGAATTTTACAGTCATGAGGAGCTTGCTTCAATTATAAGCCGCTCCGCTTCAATCCTCGAAATCGAAATAGAAAAAAAGGCCGCCATTGCCTTAGCCCGCTGTTCCCGCGGAACCCCAAGGGTTGCAAACCGCTTATTGCGGCGTATGAGGGACTTTGCCCAAGTTGCAGGTAAAAGCTCGATTGACGAGATGACAGTTGCCGCAGGCCTAAAGCAGCTAAACATCGACGGCCTCGGCCTTGAAACCTATGACAGGCAGATACTCCGCTCCATTATCGAAAATTACTCGGGCGGCCCCGTCGGCGCCGAAACCCTTGCAATTTCTATAGGAGAGTCTCAGGATACCTTAGAGGATTATTATGAGCCCTACCTTATCCAGTCCGGCCTCCTCCAGCGCACCCCCCGCGGCCGCATGGTTACGCTTAAAGCATACGAACATCTCGGCCTAAATCCGCCTAAACTTGGCGATGGGCAAGACGGCTTATTTGATTAAGGCCTGGCTTTTCGATTAGATTAAGGTACCTCGAACTTTTATTCAAAAAATTGACTTGCCTTCCTAGTTTACAGTTTTTCTATTTCGGATTCTGGAAGTCCTGTTATCTTTTTAATTAAAGACATATCCAGCTTTTCCATTTTCATAAGTTTAGCTGTTTCTCTTTTATTTTCATAAATACCTTTATACCTAGCATCCATCTCAAAAGTAGACATTAATCTGTATTCTTGCCTTGCTTGTTCGTTTTCTTTTATTGTTTGTATCATAGCTTCTATCTCCCTTGTAAATTCACTCTTTGTTGTGCCGATTTTAAGATATTCTAAAAATTCTTTTAATTCTTTGTCTGTAGTGGACTTAAAAGCCTCTGCGTTTATTATAACCTTTTTTGTTCCATCTTGTAAAGATGTATTTTTATCTTCAATACAGATGTTTTCAAAAGTATAAATGGGCTTATTCTTCCCGATAGCATCAAAAGTGCAAATAAAAATTATAAAGCTGTCATTTAAATCATTATATAAATTCCCTTTATCTAAAAAAGAAATATCTATGGCAGCTTGGTAAAATCGCATTCGTTTTGGGATGTTACATTCATTGCTTACTTGCATTTCTACATCGTAAAATTTACCGTTTTCAGTTTGTACCAGAACGTCAAGCCTTACTGATTTTGCTTGTTCATAGGTTTTAATATTATGCTGTATCGAGATATATGCAATTTTGCCTATTCTATCGGATAATATTATTTCGATTAGTATTTTACATAAATCCGGATTTTGCATAACTTTACAGAACATAAAATCATCTGTAAATGTTAAATCTTCAAATCTTTTTACCATTTTTTCTCCTAATTTTTTCAGATTTTCCCCTCCCGTTATAGTTATAGGGATTATTTGAAAAAGATAGTAAATC
>CAJPPE010000033.1 GCA_905372345.1 uncultured Treponema sp.
AGCTATCTCCATACTGTGTTCAAGGCTTATTCTATCATTTTTTAATAAAAATCACAAGTCATATAATTCTTCTTGTTGTAATTATTGAATTAAAGAACCTTTACCGCTTACTTGTGAAATTATCGGCAATATGTTAAAATACCGGCTGTTTATGATGAATTTAAGGAAGAATAAATGCTTTTAACTATAAGTGCTGAAGGAAATAACTCGAATATTTTAAGTTTTTTGCTGCATAAACATCCCGACAAATTACAGACAGCAGAATTATCTGTAGGAAAGGCTCATGTTTTTTATCCCGAATACTCCCAAGAAAAAACAACGGCTGCTCTGCTTTTGGAAATCGATCCTGTCGGAATGGTGCGCAATGCAAAAAATTTTACGGGAAAGGAATTTTTACTGGGCCAATATGTAAACGACCGCCCCTATGTTGCTTCCTCATTTATGAGTTCTGCAATTTCAAAGGTCTTTTCAAGTGCCTTAAACGGAAACTGCAAAGAGCATCCGGAATATGTTGAAGAAGCTCTTTCCCTAACTGTAAAGATTTCAGTTATTCCCGCTCCCCGCGGCGGCGAGCTTTTAATTAAAAATCTTTTTGAACCTTTAGACTACAGTATCGAAGCCGAGCGTCATATTCTCGATACAAAATTTACCGACTGGGGTTACGGAAAATATTTTACTCTCATATTAAAAAATAAATTAGCTCTTAAAGATTTGCTTTCTCATCTTTATGTTTTAATTCCCGTATTGGATAATGAAAAGCATTATTTTATTACTCAGGATGAGGTCGATAAATTATTGCAAAAAGGAAAAGGCTGGCTTGAAAATCATCCTTCAAAGGATTTAATAGTTTCGCGCTATTTGATAAACATAAAATCGCTTGTCCGTTCGGCTTTTAATATTCTGGCTGAAGAAGAAAATGCGGCTCAATCCGAAACTGAAGAAGAATCGGATTCACCTCTTCAAAAAGAAAAAAAGGAGAGACTGCATGACCAAAGACTAAATGCCGTTACCGAAAAATTAAAAATGAGCGGAGCTAAAAGCGTTATCGACTTGGGATGCGGAGACGGCAAACTGATACGGCTTCTTTTAAAAGAAAAACAATTTGAAAAAATTGCAGGCATGGATGTTTCATATTCCGAATTAACAAAATGCAAGGAAAGACTGCATTGGGAGGATATGCCGCCCAAACAAAAAGAAAAGCTTAGTTTATTTCAAAGTTCACTTATGTACAGAGATAAAAGATTTTCAGGCTTTGAAGCTGCCGCCGTTGTTGAAGTAATAGAACACATGAATGAAAACAGATTACCTGCCTTTGAAAAATCCGTTTTTAAATTTGCAAGACCAAGTACCGTAGTTCTTACCACGCCGAACAGCGAGTACAATGTGCAATATGAAAATTTAGCAAACGGAAAAATGCGGCATACCGATCACCGTTTTGAATGGACACGCAAGGAATTTGAAACATGGGCAAAAAGAGTTGCCGATGAAAATAATTATTCCGTAGAATTTTTTCCGATAGGCGAAGAAGAAAAAAATATAGGAGCTCCGTCACAGATGGCGGTATTTAAATATGCAGATTAATATACCCAAGACCTCACTGGTTTTACTTGTCGGAGTTTCGGGCTCCGGTAAAAGCAGCTTTGCACAAAAACATTTTGAAAAATACGAAATTGTTTCTTCCGATATTTGCAGAGGTATAGTTTCAAATGATGAAAATAATCAATCAGCTACAAACGATGCTTTTGAAGTTTTTAATTTTATTCTTTCAAAGCGGCTTCAAAACGGATTACTCACGGTTGCAGATGCAACAAATATTCAGCAGGAAGCAAGAAAAAAACTTCTCAACATAGCCCGTTCCTTTCATGTTCTTCCTGTTGCAATTGCTTTTGATTTACCTCAAGAGCTTTGTGAAAAACGAAACGAAGAGAGGACAGACAGAAAAATTTCTTCCGGAGTTTTACGACATCAGATGCAGGACTTAAAACATTCGTTAAAAAATTTAAAGAAAGAAGGCTTTAAAAAACTTTACATTCTAAGATCGGAAGGAGAAGTAAATTCCGTTACGGAAATTATCCGTGAAAAACTTTATAACGATAAAACCGATATGCACGGCCCATTCGATATTATCGGTGATGTGCACGGCTGCTATGATGAGCTTGTAGAACTTTTGCAAAAACTAAATTACAAAATAGATTCGGTAAACAATGACGGAAAAAATTACGGCTTCAATGTAAGCCATCCCGAAAACCGTACAGCCGTTTTTTTAGGCGATTTGGTAGACAGGGGGCCGGCTTCTCCTCAAGTTTTAAAACTTGTTATGAGCATGGTGCGGAACGGTTCGGCACTCTGTGTTCCCGGCAATCACGATATGAAGCTTCATAAAAAACTTAACGGAAAGGCAGTACAGGAAAAACACGGACTTGCAGAAACCCTTCAGCAGCTCGAAAACGAATCTGAAGAATTTAAAAACGATGTAAAAGAATTTTTATACGGTCTTATCAGTCACTATGTTTTGGATTCGGGAAAACTGGTTGTAGCCCATGCAGGTTTAAAAGAAGAAATGCAGGGACGAGGTTCAGGAGCGGTACGTTCTTTTTGTTTATACGGAGAAACTACCGGCGAAACGGATGAGTTCGGTTTACCGGTGAGATATAATTGGGCATCCGAATACCGCGGCAGGGCAAAGGTTGTTTACGGCCATACTCCCGTTCCGAATCTGCAATGGTTGAATAATACGATTGACATAGACACAGGCTGCGTTTTCGGCGGAGCTCTGACAGCCCTCCGTTATCCCGAAGAGGAGTTTGTATCGGTTAAGGCAAAAAAAGTTTATTCGGAACCTGTACGGCCTATCGAACCCAAAGTTTCATTTTCATTGCAGCATGAAAACGATGACCTCCTCGATATTGAAGATGTAACAGGCAGAAGGATTATTCAAACTCGACTGAAAAACAATATACTAATCCGAGAAGAACAGTCCATTGCAGCACTTGAAGCGGTCAGCCGTTTTGCAGTAAACTCTAAATGGCTTATATATCTTCCGCCCACCATGTCTCCTTCGGAAACAAGCAGCCTTGAAAATTTTTTAGAGCATCCAATTGAAGCTATCGATTATTACAAAAGCCGCGGAGTTAAAAAAATTATTTTGGAAGAAAAGCACATGGGCTCCAGAGCTGTGCTTGTTGTTTGCAAAAATACACAGACTGCGGAAAAAAGATTCGGCATTGAAGATGAAGGTTTCGGTATTTGTTATACACGCACGGGAAGAAACTTTTTTAATGATTCAATAATCGAAAAAGAATTTTTAACAAAGGTTCAAAAGGCCTTAACACTTTCAAACTTTTGGGAAAAGCAAAGTACCGATTGGGTTTGTCTTGATGCGGAACTTATGCCTTGGTCTGTAAAAGCCCAAAGTCTTATACATGACCAATATGCGGCAACAGGCTCCTCTGCAATAAACGCTCTTTCTGAAGCGGGAAAAATTTTAAACCTCACAAAATTGAGAGGAATTAAAGGAGCAGAAAACTTATCAAATATTTTTACTCAAAAAAAAGTTTCGGTTGAAAAATTTATTGAATCTTACCGTAATTATTGTTGGGAAGTAAAAAGCATAGATGATTATAAACTCGCGCCCTTCCATATTTTGGCAACGGAAGGTGCTGTGCATACCGATAAAAATCACGAATGGCACATGGAAAACATAAAAGAAATATGTCTTGCCGATAAAACTCTTTTTAAAATTACACCCTATAAAATAGTTGATGTAGAAAACGAAAATGAAATAAAAGATGCAGTAGATTGGTGGTTATCTCTTACACAAAAAGGAGGAGAAGGCATGGTAATAAAGCCCTTCGATTTTGTTTTCCATGCTGAAAAGTACGGCCTCGTTCAGCCGGCAGTCAAGTGCCGAGGTAAAGAATACTTGCGTATTATTTACGGCCCCGAATATTGCGAAAAAGAAAATTTAGACCGTTTAAAGAAAAGGGGCTTAGCAAAAAAAAGAGCCCTAGCCTTGCAGGAATTTGCCTTAGGCGTAGAGGCTCTTGAACGCTTTGTAAAAAAAGAACCTTTAAGGCGAGTTCATGAAAGTGCCTTTGCAGTTCTTGCCCTCGAAAGCGAAGCTGTAGATCCGCGATTGTAGACATTGCAGCAATGCGGATAATCAGTCTTAAAGTGCGGTAATAAAAGCAACCAAGCCGAAAATTATGCCGGGTGAATTTGCAAAGGCAATCGGCCAATCCCGTTTAGGTTTTTTCATAAGCCCGTATGTTACCCAAAGGATACAGTTTATTGCAGCAACCAAGGGCTGAAGCCAATTTCCTTTCATTCCGTTTAAATTATTACTTATTTGCGGAATATACGAAACATACATTGCCATAGCGGTTGCGGTTGCAACCCATCCTAAAATCGTAAAAAATTTAGAGTTCATAATTACCTCTCAATAAAATTCCGTTCTTAAAATAAGAACAGGAATTCTTTCGATAGATTATAAATATTTTTTATTTTTAAGTCTACTGCCAGCATTGACTATTCTTATAAAAAACAATATCATATCGATAATTCCTTATGAAAGATCTACGAAAAAGAACCTTTAATGTTTCAGGCCTTAGTTTTTTAGTTTATTCTCTTTCTTCTATTGCAATCTCAATATGTCTCGTAAATATTAAAAGAGACCTAAATTTTTCGCTTACGGAAGCGGGCTTATTCGGAATGCTTTGTGCTATCGAGCAGATGATAATTCTTTTTATAAGCCCCATCTTTGCCGCCAAATTCGGCAAGATAAAAGTTCTGCGTATTTCTCTTTTGATATTAACCGCAGGGCTTTTCTTCTTTTCAAAAAGTATAAACTTTTTTACTGCTCTTTTAAGCGCTCTTTGTATGGGCTTGGGCGTTGCAAATATGGAAGCCCTGCTGACTCCCATAGTAAACGATTTATATCCGAACGATACCGGTGCAAAGATGAATATGATGCATGCCTTTTGGCCATTGGGAACTTGTTCCGGTCTGATAGGCTTCGGCTATCTTCTTTCGATAGGAATAAACTGGAGATACATTTACATAGGCCTATCTATTTTCGCTCTATTGATTTGTTTTTCCTATCCTTCATCAAAAAAAATAAAACTGCCTCCCTCGGACGGAAGCAAGGCTGCCTTTAAAGAGATATTTTCCCTGCCCTCCTTTTGGCTTTTCGGCCTATCCCTCTTTTTTGCAGGAGGAGCCGAAGGAGCTTTTGCCTTTTGGTCGGCTACCTTAATTCAGCTTTATTTAAAAGCCTCTGCCTTTTATGCAGGAATTGTAACGGCGAGCTTTGCCCTCGGAATGTTTATCGGAAGATCCTTAAACAGCAAGGTCTTAAAAAAAATTTCCATTCAAAAAGCTATAATAGTTTCTTCGATTGCTTCATTTATAGTCAGCCTCTTATTTATTTTTGTGAACTCGCTTTTCGGTTTGGCAGTCTTTTTATTTTGTATGGGACTTTGCCTTGCCTGCCTTTGGCCGACAATTCAATCATTTGCTGCAGCCATCCTTCCTGTAGACGCAACAGCTCTTATGATTTTTTTATCCTGCTTCGGCGTTCCCGGTTACAGCACTGCAAGTTTTATCATGGGCATAGTCGGCGACAAATACGATTTGTTTATTGCCTTTATTACGGTAATACCGATATTTTTAATTTTAGTTCCGATTCTTTTTATTATAGGATGCAAGCTGTCGGGCTCACCTAAACTAAGACCGTTAAGGAAAAAAAATGAATTTATTGGATAAAGATAAAATCGAAGAAGTATACCGCCGTTTAAAAAAAAATAATCCTAACCCAAAAGGTGAATTACATTCTACAAATATTTTCACCCTTTTGGTAGCGGTTGTACTATCTGCACAAGCGACTGATGTCGGCGTAAATAAAGCAACGGGACCTTTTTTTAAGGCAGCCGATACGCCTCAGAAAATGATAGAGCTGGGCGAAAAAGAAATCCGCGAATACATCAAAACAATAAATTTATATCCGACAAAGGCTAAACGCATTTTTGAATTAAGCCGAATAATTCAAAACGAGTACGCAGGAAGGGTTCCAGACACAATGGAAGAACTTATAAAACTTCCCGGAGTCGGCCGCAAAACCGCAAACGTGGTTTTAAATATGGGCTTCGGAAAACCTGCGATTGCAGTAGATACCCATATTTTGCGCACCGCCCCGCGTATCGGCCTTTCATCGGGCAAGACACCGATTCAAGTTGAAGAAGATTTACTCAAAGTTACTCCAAAAAAATATTTACTAAATGCTCACCACTGGATTCTCCTGCATGGGCGCTATATCTGCAAGGCCAGAAAGCCAGAATGTGAAACCTGCTTTTTATCCGATATCTGTATGAAGAATTTGTAAATACTGAATTACGTTCTGCTTATCGCCTCTGCTTAAAAACAATTTATCTTATCTTGGGCATTTGAATTTTTTTGCAATTTATAGTATCATAATAGAATAAAGTTTTGGAGGAATCCTATGAAAAAAACAAAAATAGTATGCACAATAGGACCTGCTTCCGACTCGGAAAGGGTCTTAACCGAAATGTTTAAAGCCGGTTTAAATGTCTGCCGCCTTAATTTTTCGCATGGAAGTCATGAAGAACATAAAGCTAAAATAGATCGAATAAAAAAAATAAGAGAAGAATTAAAAATGCCTGTTGCAATATTGTTAGATACAAAGGGGCCTGAAATCCGTTTGGGAGTTTTTGAAAAACCTGCTCAAATTGTACAAGGTCAGGAATTTGTTATTACAACAAGAGATGTAATCGGCACAAATCAAATATGCAGTATTTCATATAAGAATATCGCCGCCGAAATTAAACCTAAAAGCAGAATCCTTATAAACGACGGATTGTTGGAGCTACAGGTTATCGATATTTTAAACGATACGGACATAGAATGTGTTGCAGTAAATTCCGGAACCTTAAGCAGCCGAAAAGGTGTAAACATTCCGGGCTTGAGGGTAAACCTTCCTTACATGAGTGAAAAAGATATCTCCGACATCGAATTTGGAATTGAAAATGATGTGGATTTTATTGCCGCTTCCTTTACACAAAGAGCCGACGATATTATCCAAATAAGAAAACTTTTGGAAAAACACAAAAGTAAAATCGGCATTATTGCAAAAATAGAAAACCAAGAAGGCTTGGATAATATAGATGAAATCCTGGAAGAGGCTGACGGAATAATGGTTGCCCGCGGCGATCTTGGGGTTGAAGTTGAACCCCAAAAAATTCCGCATCTTCAAAAGCGCTTAATAAAAAAAGCAAACCTTGCAGGAAAGCCGGTTATAACCGCAACTCAGATGCTCGAATCTATGACCCACAACCTGCGTCCCACTAGAGCCGAAGTTACCGATGTTGCAAACGCCATTCTCGACGGTACCTCGGCTGTAATGCTTTCGGGAGAAACCGCAGCAGGCGAATACCCTATCGAAACCGTGGCCATGATGACCTCGATTGCAAACTCTATAGAAGAAACATTAGATTATGAAAAACTATTTTCTGAAAATGTTTCGATCCATGAAACTACAATTACAAATGCAATCGCAAGAGCTACCTGCTCTACAGCCCTGGCCCTCGATGCAAATGCAATCATAACTGCATCCGCTTCGGGAATAACGCCGCGAGCTCTTTCAAAATTTAAACCAAAGGTACCTATTATCGCAATAACGGGATCGCCTCAGGTTATGAGAAAGCTGGCCCTCGACTGGGACGTATATCCGGTCTTAGCCGATCCTATAAAATCAACTGACAACATGTTTAACGTTTGCTCTCAAATTGCAAAAAAAACAGGCCATGTAAAAAAAGGAGACATAGCCATTCTTACGGCAGGTATTCCTATAGGAAAGTCTGGATCTACAAACCTTTTAAAGGTAGAAATAATAGAATAAGGAAATAACAAAATGGAAAAAAAATATGCTATTTTAATTGACGGAGACAACATTGCACCTTCTTATCTTGACTCGATAATTTCAGAAGTTTCAAAAGAAGGAGATGTATTAATAAAAAGACTTTACGGAGACTGGACGACTCCCAATATGAACGGCTGGAAACCTTGGCTTGAAAAAGTACCTATCCGGCCTGTCCAGCAATTTAGAAACGGCCCCAATGCAACCGACAACACAATCATAATGGATGCAATAGAACTTGCAAACACCAATCAAGGAATAAATGCTGTCTGCATAGTTTCTACCGATTCCGATTACTACAGCCTTGCCCTCAAATTGCGGGAGTATGGCCTCTATGTTTTGGGCGTCGGAAAGTCCAATGCAAAACCTCTTTGGGTAAATGCCTGCAACGAGTTTAAATATCTTGAAAACTTTGATGAAACGGAAGAATATGAAGAAGACGCAAAAAGCGGCAAAAAGTTTAAATCCCTCGAAGACCTTATCTGCCATGCTTATAGAAATTCCCGCATGACCGAAGAAGGCTGGGTAAGTCTTTCCGACCTAGGAAATTCTATCCGTAACTTTATGCCGGAATTCGATCCCCGCTCTTACAGCCACAACACATTGAGAGAAATAATCGATGCTCTATCGGATGATTTTGAACTAAGATCGGACGACAGGATACCGCCCAACTATTGGATAAAGGCAATAGGCCGCAAAAATGAGACGCCGAAAATAAAGGGAAAAATAAAACGGCTTATGAACCGCTACGGAATTATCGAAAACGAAAACGGAGACTTTTTCTTTTCGTTCACAAATATCGATAAAAAATGCAGGGACAAACTTATAAAAGAGGGAACACCGGTAAAGTTCAGGGTGTTTAAGATGCCCAATCCCAAGGGCGAAGATTCAGCGGACAGGAATGGCAAGGCCGCCGAAATAGAAATACTATAAAACGGAGTAACTTTTATGGAAAACAACCCTCAAAAAGACAAGATAGTAAAATTTTTTACTTTGAAATTATGGCTCCGCATATCGGCTCTTGTAATAGGAGGCGCAATTTTTTATTTGAATATATCTTCCATGAAAGAAGGAGAGTATTCCATAATTGCCCTTATTTTTGGAACCCTATTTTTAGCTGCGGGTCTTTTCGAAAATTCGTGGTATTTTAATATCACAAAAGAACAGGCTATTCAAAAAGCAGGGATATTCTTTTTTCCAAAAACAAAAATTATAAACTTTTCGGCAATACACAGCATCGAAATTGAAACCTTCAAAAGGCCGGCCCGGTTCGGCACCTTTACCGAAGTAAAAATGATATTGCTTGACGGGAAAACAATAGTCATCGACAACGATAAGACGAAGTTTCTTCAAAAGCAGCTTGAGGAAATCGCCGAAGTTCAAGATGTGATAAGACGTCAAAATAATAAAAAAGCCGAAGACTTTTTTAATGCAGTTGCAGCCGATATTTTGAAGGAAGACTAATCTTCTTTTTCCCAAAAGTATGTAAAGAAATAACTTGTTATGTCTTTAGGATCAGTCTCATCACTTAGCTTATAAGCATTAGTACTTCTTTGAATTGTACATTGAGTTTTTTCTGTAAATAATTTTGAAAGCAAATACATTGCAGGTCTGTTATCGCAGATACCGAGCGTCCAAGCAGAAGGTTTTAGACTTGTCAAAAAATAGCGGGACTTTGCATCCTTTTCGGCAGTTTTTTCTATATCGGATTTATGCGAAAAATCGGAAGAAATCAAAAGGAAGGAATCCTTATCTTTGATAGAAAAAACTTTTGTTACCTTCTCATAAAGTTTAGTTGCAAGATTCATATTTACGGGAGGCTCTCCGTAATAAGCAAGGGCAACAACCTTTGCATCGGGAAAGTATTTTTTTATGTATGGAATCAAGGTCGAAACACCGTGCTCATAAACAAAGACCTTATCATCAAAGGGCACATCAAAAAGGCGGGATAAGTGTTCCGCCTTATCTTTTTCGGAATGAACAAGGCCGTCCTTAGTTTGCCATGATCCCTTTGTTAAAGAAAAATCGTACAGAGAAAGGCCCCAATGAGAAGGGCTTAAAATATAAAAAGTTTTTATCTTTCTTGATTCGGCAAGTTCGGTAAACCAATCATTTATTAAGGCATCGGTTAGAAGATGATGGCTCACCGTCCCGCCCCAAGGCTTTGCTCCGTCCGGCAAAGAAGCTTCCTTGGGAATAAACCTCGTCTTAGGAGGCCTTTCCCCATCAGAGCTCCATGTTCGGAAAATTTTTTCAGTCTCTTCCGTCACGTCTTTTTTGCCGGTACAAGCC